>NZ_JAUBRK010000051.1:0-59354 GCF_036701825.1 Microcoleus sp. MOSTC5
TTCGACAATTTTCGAGCTCGACTATTAGCTGGCTTTTCTAATTAGTTTTTATTATCACCTCAAACCCAGAAGACCCATTAAAAAGTTAAATTTTTATGCTGAACAGGAATACAAATTTCAAACTCCGTCCCTTTTTCTGGCGTGGAAAAACACCTAAGCGTCCCACCATGTTTTTCAGTAATAATCTGATAACTAATCGCCATTCCCATTCCGGTTCCCTTCCCTACAGGCTTTGTTGTAAAAAATGGATTGAATATCTGTGTTTGAATTGATTCGGGAATTCCATTGCCATTATCGGCGATCGCAATTTTAACCCATTGCGAATCTACCACCGAGGTACAAATTGTAATACAACATGGGTGCTTCTCGATCGAGCAAGCTACCCGTTGAGTATTTATTTCTTCCAGTGCATCAATAGCGTTTGCCAAAATATTCATAAATACTTGGTTGAGTTGTCCGGCATAACACTCAACTAGCGGTAAATCGCCATAGTCTCGAATGACTTTAATTTCTGGATATTCGGGCCGCGCTTTGAGACGATGTTGCAAAATTAACAGCGTGCTATCAATTCCTTCATGGATATCAACTTCTTTAAATTCTGACTCATCCATCCTGGAAAAATTGCGGAGTGACAGCACAATCTGGCGAATGCGATCGGTCCCAATTCTCATTGAGTTCAGGATTTTAGGTAAATCATTTTGCAAAAAATCCAGCTCAATATTTTCTGCTTCTTTCTCAATTTCGTCAATTGGGTTTGGATAATGCTTTTGATATAGGTGTACCAAATTTAATAGACTGTCAGCATAATATTGTACATGAATTAGATTGCTATGAATGAAGCCGACCGGATTGTTAATTTCATGGGCTACTCCTGCAACTAATTGCCCCAAAGATGAGATTTTTTCTGTCTGAATCAGTTGGGTTTGCGTCCGTTTTAAATTCTCAATTGCCTGCTCAAGCTGCTGAGATTTGTCTCGTTCTCTGGCTTCGCTATCGCGTAATGTGACTTCTATTTGTTTCCGTTGAGCAATTTCGGCGGTGAGTTGCTCGTGGATTTCCAATTGTCGGAATACTTCCTCAAATGTGCTTGCCAAAAATTGAATTTCGTTAGCTGGAATCGTCTTTGGCATAGGAAAAATGCCAGTTTTTTTACTTTGAAAAACTGCTTCGTTTAAGTCCCGCAAGGGTTGCAATACATTCTTCTGAAGGAGTATCCCCATGATTAACAAAATTGTGATGATGCCAACTAGCAATGACAAAGTTGAGGTAATGAAGGTTCTGTCGGTAGCTTGCTGCATTTGGTTGAGATCGAGTAGCGCGATCGCCACTCCCCGTCGTTGGGATGTGCCAAACAAGGTACTACTAAAAGGCAGAATTTGCGCGATCGCAGGCTTGCTGTCCACGACCATATTGTGGCTGACTTCAATGCCTGTGGTCGCCGCTTGGTAAAGTGGTTGTGCGAGTTGTGGATAAATGGAAGTGTATGGCTGATTAGTCGCATTCTGAGGGCTGCGGGCGATCGCTATTCCAGATGGATCGACAATCGCAATTTCCACCACACCGGGCATCGTGGCAAAATTTTGCACAACCCGTCGCAGAATGCTTTTATTCTCCAACTCTAGTAAGCCTTCTGTAGAAAACTCTAGCGATTGTGTAATCGATTGAGCCCGGTTATGAACTTGCGTTTCTAAGTCAGACTGCATCAGCCGATAGTTGAGTCCGAGGGTTGCCAGTCCAACAGTGGCGATCGACAACCCAACGCTAACCAGCAAGCGCTGCGACAAGCTATGGGGATGCAGCCATTTGGTCATAATTGCCACTCCTCGATCGCTGTAGTTACGAGCTCAGTATTAATCTCCACATCCTGACGCGGTATCTTTCCGGGACGAGGGTCAGATTTCAATAGTTTAGCCATTTGAGCGATCGCTTCTGGTAAGCGACCAGACTTAAACATCTGTTGTTGCATAGCAATGTCACCCTTTTTCAGACCCGCGTAATCTTTAGCAAAAGCCGAACTCTTCTGTCCCAGGCTTTTTCCAACCTTTTGAAACACTTCATTCGGCTTTGTTTCCACTGCACTCATAATATCAAACCAAGCCATGATAAATTGCTTCAATTCAGCTTTCTTCGTGCGAGTAATAGTTGACCGAGAAGCCAACGTATCAACGATTAAACTATCAATTTCCTGAGTAGTGTAAATAATATTACCCTTAATAGTTTGAGCCGTTTCCCCTAGCAACGGTTGCCAGAGCACGGCGGCATCTAAACGTTTCTTCTGCATCAAATCAACCGCTCTCTCGTTAGAAATATCTTCAATATTGACCTCTTCGGGTTTAATCTGGTGCAACTTGAGGGCCTCCAATAAAATCAGATGATTCACTGTTCCCAGTTTCGCTCCGACTCTTTTACCGCGAAGGTTTGCCACTGACTTGATTGCAGGTTGAGCCACAATACCATCAGCCCCATGAGAAATATTTGTTACCATCACCACCGCAGGCTTGTCACTACCCGAATCAGACTGAACCACATCCCACAAAGAGACAAAAGTTGCGTCTAGAGTACCGCGCAGCATGGCGCGAGTCGAATCTTGTTGATTCTCAAATCGAATGAGTTGCACGTCCAATCCGCGCTGTTTGAATAAGCCTGCTTCCTGAGCATAAAGTGCAATATCAAATCCTGCCCAACTGGTGATGCCGACGCGCAGGGGAGCTAGTTGTTGTGATGCCAGGCTACAGGCATTTACAATCAGGCTAACCGCCAGTGTCAAAACGCAGAGGACACCGAGCGATCGCCATTTCGTTAAGGTCAACCAACACCTACGCAATAATTGTCTAGTCCCCGTCTGAGCTTTGCCAGTCATCTATGCAGCCTCAACGCTCTTGTTCGTCGATGATAGCAAGAACTTTTCGGGATGTCATTCCCTGAAAAAACGCCTAAAACAAATGTAAAATAGAACTATTCTCCTCGCTGATAATTCATTACCAAATCCAACCAAAATCAAGAAATCGTCGCTGATTCCCGCAGATAAAAATCTACGAATTCATCAGCAGGGAAATGTGGTGAGAACTTCTACACAACGCCGATATTGCGATGCGAATCGCTTCCTGGAGTTGAGGGGTTCGTTGCTATGGCGGTTCCGGAGCGACTGCAATCCACGGTTCATCAATATAGGAATATTCCGTCCCAGATCGCGATCGGTAACGAGATCAGCCGGATGAGAATGCTTCCCAGCCTCAACGAAAACCCCCAAACCCCATTTTTAAACGGGATTTGGGGGTTTTCTTGCTATGTTTTTTGCCTGTAAGATCCCGATCGAATCAAAACTTGCTCGGTGCGATCGCCCTTGACAAAAATCGGACTCTTGCCAGAATAATCAGGCTAGAAACTAAGAGAGCGATCCTCTTCGAGGGCTTCGCTAACGCACAGAATTGAAGGGCGATCGCTCTACTGGTATTTTTAAAGTATTAGGTATTGCGATCGCGATCTAACGACTCGGTTCAGTGGCAGACTGCCCCGCAATACCCCGAACACACACGCAGAAACAGGGCCGGCTTTCCGCTGCACGCTCATTGTTCGGCGACTGTTGACAAGTTCTAGCTCATTTGAGCGAGGTTAATCAATTGTGCTGTGCCAAAGTTGATAAGTGCTGCACTGTTGCAAAGAAGGGAGTAAAGATTGCATCTTGCGTCATTTCTAAATCTCAAGCTTGCTCATTCTGATAGTTGGTGGCTGATAAAATGCGCGATGTGCTGTGTACAAGGGTTGAAGAAACATAGAGGAGCGAAAATCCAATCAGAGGATGGAACACCTCTAGATGGAGAGGTGTTTTGAGATGAATGCTGACAAATTGCAGCCCAAGCAGCACAGGTAGAGTGGCAGCCAGATGTCGTATTTTGCGTGAGAATGGGGCGAGCGATGACCATCCCCATAATATTAATGACAATCCACCGTAGCCTCGCACTAGCCAAACATGAATATTCCACCAGGAAGGGTCATTAAAGTAGGCAACTCCAACTGTTAATAACTGAGCAATCAAGCAGAGGTTAAAGACGATTGAAGTTGTATAAAAACCTATCTGTACCCAATGTGTGGGAGTACGATCGCGATCGATTTCCGAAGTTGTGTTCATGTCAAACTGCCTGTTTTGCTACTTCTAAACTCGATATCCCCTGCATAAATAAGATTGCCTTATCGACCAACTCAGCTCCCGCTTTTTCTGGCGAACCGACATCAAATGGCGGGGCGGGATTGTACTCCAGTAATAGTTGAATAATCTTGGCTACTTCCTCACCACAAAGGATGCTAGCGATCGTCAGGCCAAAATCGATACCTGCTGTCACGCCTCCACCAGTAATACGATTGCGATCGATTACTATGCGCTCTGTGCCAACCTCAACGCCAAACTTTGCCAGTTGTTGGCGCATTGCCCAGTGAGTCGTCGCTCGATAGCCGAACAGCAGTCCGGTTTTCGCCAGAAATAGCGATCCACCGCAGACAGAAGTGATAAATTTGGCGGTGCTGCCTTGTTTGCGAAGAAATGCTAGTATCTCTGGATCGTCTTCTACTGCCCCTTGCTCCAAGCCGCCGCCAATACAGATAACGTCCAAGCGCGGGCAATTTTCAAAGGTGGTATCAGGCAAAACCATCATGCCGTCATCGGTTTTAATCGGATCTAGCGTTTTCCAGATCCGATGAATCTGGACACCTGGCAACGCACTAAAAACTTGCTGCGGTCCCACAATATCCAGCGATGTCATGCCAGGATAAAATACCAAACCAATGATATGCTTTTGTGAGTCAGTCATGAATTCATCTCCTTGGGGCGATTGCGATTAAATCTGTCCTTATACTAGAAGTAGCAACCGACTTCGCCTAGTCCTCGATCGGGTACTCTTTTTGACAGCATGACAATTTCCTTGCAGCTTTTATTTAAAGAAATTGACCAGGTGACGGATGAACAAGATTTGCGATCGCAAGTCGTGCCCAAAATCGGCGAGTATTTTGCAACTAAGCGATCGGGAATCTTTTTTTTCGACCAGCTTTTAGCCGATCGAAATCTTCAGAAATTACTAAAAGTCGCGTTATCTGTCGAACATAATCCTGTTGCACGTTACTTAGCGGAGCGCCATACGCCTGTGCATGAAGGATTAGTAACATCGCCCAAGGCGTGGGCAATCATTTGTCCCCGCCCCGATCATTGGCACGTGATGGCGGGGCCGATCGTCAATCGCGGTCAATTAGTGGGTGTAGTGGGTTGCACCCGCGAACAGTCAATGCCTGCCTTTGATACGCAAAATTTAGCCGATTTGAGTGCGATGTGTTTGCATTTGTCTGTTTGGGCTGCAACAGTGCGATCGCGAAGTGTTTCCGTTGGCGAAGCCTGCCCAACGGGCATAGGAAAATCGCAACACCAATCTTTCAAGAGCGATCGATTAACGCCTCGTGAATTGCAAATTGCCGAATTGGTTGCTTTGGGGCGAACCAACGCAGAAATCGGGAGGGAACTTTGGATTACTGAGAATTCAGTGAAGCAAGCTTTGAAGCGAATGTTCCGCAAGCTTGAGGTTTCGTCTCGTGCAGAAATGGTTGCACAGCTTTCCGCGACAAAACACCATTTGCCAAGTGTAAAAATGAAACATTAAACTCCCCGGAACACGTTGGCTTGGTCTCTCCCTCGGTGCGATGCTGACAGAAGGATGCGTTCTCATCCCCTAATGGCGCTCGGTCCTGGGAGGACATCTTCGATCGCATTCTCAAAGGCTTATTTGGAAGTTCTTTTTGATGTCATTCTATCGATCTTTTTACGAAGATAATAAACAACAACCTGACAAAATGGCTCTAGTTCTCCTCCATTATCGCCATTCCACTTGCGTAGTTCTTTTCGTATATCTGCATCAGAGGGTTGTTTTTGAATCAATCCTTTGCGAAAGGCTTTTAATACTGCTTGACGATTACCAACCAACGCCTTTTCATTCAAATTCAAGACTTCATTGATTTCTTTATCGAATTGGCGATCATTTGATACAACTTTACCGTCTGCCAAGAAACGTATTTTACCTTCGACGTTATGAGATGGATCGGCAGGGTTAAAAGTTAGATCGAGATTTCCTTTTTTTGTGTCACAGTGCTGTTTATCTTTGTTTTGCCCTTTTCCTCCTCGACAAGCCCCAAGGAGATTATTGTATTCTAGCTGTTTCTGAGGGTATCGATCTTGGCTTTGCCAGTGTTCGATTTTCATGTTTTCTGAGTCAGGACGAATCCGTCGCATACAGTAACAGCAAATTCCTCTTTGCTCGCTCACCAGACTTGCTCTCAGGTCATCTTTTTCGGCATAGTTATCATAGTCACTATTTGTATTGCACCGATGCTGTGTCAACGACGTTGGTTCGGTCTTTTTCGGGATATTTCTCATTCATTGCCTTCTAAGAATTTAATCAGCGATCGAGCCTGAGTAATCTCAGGAGCTTCGTGTCCAATTTTTTCAACAAGGGGCATCATAGCTTGACGTGCGCCATCAAAATTTTCATCATCAATTAGTCTAAAAAGAGCGTGAAGCTTGTCTGCTACCTCTTGATTACGTTCTGACGCTCCCATCTGCTCCTCTAGTATTCGGTTGGCATCAAGACCATAAGATTCTAATGGAATTGTAGAAATAACTTTGCCAGTTTCTTCATCACGTTCGAGGTTTCTAATACAGCTTGCTTCGACTTCACCAATAACAAGGGGCGAATGGGAAGTGCAAACAAACTGGATTGAGGGGAAGGTTTTGGTGAAGTCATTCACAACTTGACGTTGCCATTTCGGATGGAGATGTACATCTATTTCATCAATTAAGACTAGCCCTGGTGTTTTTTGCAAAATCAGAGGCAATTTTTGACTAGATATATATTCTGATTTTTCGGTTAGGAAAGAGGCATTTTGAGTAACGATTTTGATGGCAATATCGGCAATTAGACCTACCATCATTTTTTGACCTGCACTAAGGTTACTAAAGGGTTGGGGGTTCCTTTGGATAGAAACAACTATTTCCGATCGCTCTGGGTCAAACCATAGGTCATCTGCATTGGGAATACAACGCAAAATAGCCAACTTTACCACCTTGTAACCAGGGCGCATTTGTCCCTGTCGATTGACCGAAGCGATCGCTTCTTTCTGAAACCAAGTATGGATATCGGCGATTCTAATCCGTTCTTCAAAGCAGTCATAGAAGGCATACCAACGGCGGGCGGGGCTGGCGTGGGTAGTGGCTTTGGGGTCGCGTTGGTTGGAGGGTAGCCAAGCTCGACCTGCTCCGTAGTAGGCGATGATGGGTAGCCAAATTTTTTCGCCTGCTTCAACCTGTTGAAATAAAGGGGAGATAATTGCTAGAGCGTCTTTGGCTTCTGTGTTGGAGGTTCTAGAGCCGTTAGTTTTGATTTGTCTGAGCCATTGGACTGGCTGACTGTTAATCGTTCCGGTCGCTTTAATCTGGACGGGTTTTCGTTCTATAAATTGGGTGATGGTGTCGGATTTGATCGCTTCTAAGCGAATTTCTGAGGGAAGAATGTTACGGCGGCTATTGTTGAGGGTTGTGTCGGGGGAGTTGACCAGCCAAATTCCAGCCGCGATCGCCAAAGCATCGAGGATCGTCGTTTTACCTGTGCCATTGTCCCCAACTAGCAAGGTAAATTGGGGATGCAAGTCAAGGGTATAGTCTGAAAATTTCTTGAAGTTTGCGATTTCTACTCGGT
Organism: Microcoleus sp. MOSTC5; assembly: GCF_036701825.1. Classification (NCBI taxonomy): domain Bacteria; kingdom Bacillati; phylum Cyanobacteriota; class Cyanophyceae; order Oscillatoriales; family Microcoleaceae; genus Microcoleus; species Microcoleus sp. MOSTC5. The sequence goes on from NZ_JAUBRK010000051.1 coordinate 7,731, forward strand.
CAATTCTCATGCTAATGTCCCACTGTCGATCTGTATTCAGCTTGTAATTTGTAGCATAGAAATCATCGTAGTACGACACCAACAGCTTTAATTATAGGATATCTATATGTCTCACAAAAAAGAACGATCGGACTAGAAACTAAAAGAGCGATCCTCTTCGAGGGCAACGCTTACGCACGCTCATTGAATGGCGCTTGGCTCACTGGTAATTTTGAATTATTGGGTATTGAGTATTGCGATCGCTAGCAACCTTAACTGATTACGCCTCAATCTTTTACAGCTACATCAGATCGAGCTGACAGTTTTCAGCCCGAGAAGGAAACACTAGGTATGTGTTTTTTTCTTGATTGTGGAAAATACACTTGTATCACAATAGGATTACTTTTATCTGCTTGTTATGGAAATAGATCGTGTGCCATTTCTGAATCGCCTCCGGCGCACCATGTCCTCTGCGGAAGCTTGGGGGTTTAGTGTGGTTGGATATCTGATGTGGTTTACCTTAGCACCGTCGATGCAAGCAGAAATTGGCTCCGCATCGCTGTTGGTCTGGATTCCTGGTGCGATCGTCGGAATTCTGTTTAACCTTCAAGTTCAGAGTTTGGGTGAGAAATATCCAGATGTATCTGGGGGAACACCCAATTACATCACGCGATTGCTTCATCGTTACCCTGCCCTTTCCCGTTACTTGGGGATTGCCTACTACTTGGGGTGGGTTTCCTTTCCGGCCATTAATGCGATCGTCATCACAGATTTGATCCAATTCCATTTAGAACCGATGGGGCTGAAGATTCCAGAAAAAGTGTTTGAGATCGGTTTCACTACGATCGCTTACTTTGTAGCATTCAGTGGCACCCGCGCCGTCGCCATTCTGCACCTCTTTTTTGTCTTTCCTTCGATCGGCTTTTTATTCCTCTTCTGCGTTCAGGGTTTAGGCTGGCTTGCCTTTTCGCCCCAAAGCCCCGGACTCTTGCCCAGCAGCATTGATGCCATCAGTGTCCAGGATTGGCTGAAATGGTACTTGTTTGCCGCTTATAGCTTCTATGGCTGCGACACAGCTTCATCCTTTGTAGCCGACAGTCTCCACCCAAAAGACACCCTCAAGGCGCTGTCTTGGGTTGCCTGGTTCATGCCTCTGGTGTTTGTGGGTGGCACTTTAGTCTTGTTGCAGTTGGCAACCGCTGCGGGTTTAGAAGGCAATTTGTACGGCAATTTCCTGGCGGCTGCCAAGCCTTTCTGGGGAGACGCTGCCCCTGTCATAGTCACATTGCTGGTTACGGCTTGCTGTTTGTTGGGATCTGCGACTAGCGTTTGCAATACGCCCCGCATCCTTTTCCAACTCGCGCAGGATGGGCTGTTGTCTCCAGTGTTTGGCGCAGCGTCCCGTCGGGGTTCCCTAGAACCCGCGCTGCTGCTAACCTTTATCTGTAGTTTAGGATTTTTAGTCTGGGGCAACACCACTCGAATTGTCGTGGTGTCAGGGGTGAGTTTTTTCATTTCTATCATGGGGTTGCACTTGGGGCTGTGGATGCAGCGCAACGATCCAGTCGTGCGTTGGGGGCGACTATCCTTAGCATTGCTGGTGGTGGAGTTCATTTCGCTGGTGGTGGGTGGTGTTAGCTGGGGATGGATGGATTTTGGCATCGGGTTGCTGTTGCCGTTAGCTGCGATCGCGATCGACGCTGCAATTCGGCGGATTCCTTGGGCACCTTTGCACTTACCGTGGTGGGATCGACTCCATGCCAAGCCGCTAAACCATCCTGAAAACGAAGATTTTGTAGTGCTTCAGATCGGAGTTTTGATTGCGCTGATTTGTAGTGCAGCGACAATCAGTTGGCTGATCAGATCCTGGCTGCGGGTAGAAGTCGGAACCAAGAACCCCTATCTGCTGATTATTGTGTTGATGACGCTGGCATTTGTGGGAGTGGCGATTGCTTGCTGGACAACTCTGCCCCAGGTTGCTGCGATCGAAGAACTAGCAATTTCCTCAACCGTGCAAGCTAAAGAACTCGAGACAACCCTAAACGAACTGAAAAAAGCCCAGATGCAAGTTATCCAAAGCGAAAAAATGTCTAGCTTGGGACAGTTGGTTGCCGGAATTGCCCATGAAATCAATAACCCGGTCAACTTCATCCACGGTAATCTCACCCACCTGGACGAATATACCCAAAATCTGCTGCGGATGATCGAACTCTATCAACAGCGCCATCCCAGCAACGATCCAGACGTGCAAGCAATGGCAGAGGAAATTGACTTGGAATTCCTCACTGAAGATATTCAAAAGATCGTGTCATCTATGAAGGTAGGCACCGAGCGAATTCGCGGTATTGTCGTCTCGTTGCGAAATTTTTCTCGCATGGATGAAGCAGACTTCAAAGATGTTGATATCCATGAGGGAATTGAAAGTACATTGCTGATTTTGCAACACCGGCTCAAAGAGAAACCAGAGTCTCCAGGCGTGGTAACGATTAAAGACTATGGCACATTGCCCAAGGTGGAATGTTTCCCCGGACAACTCAATCAGGTATTCATGAATATTTTGGTCAATGCTCTGGATGCCCTAGATTACATGAATACCAAACGCTCCTATCAGCAGCTTAAAGACACCCCGAACCAGATTACGATTCGGACTTCTGCGATCGACAATCAATGGGTGGAGGTGGCGATCGCTGATAACGGAATCGGTATGCCAGACTCAGTGAAGCAGCGAATTTTTGACCCTTTTTTCACCACCAAACCCATCGGTAAAGGTACGGGTTTGGGGATGTCGATTAGTTATCAAATCATTACTGAAAAACATCGCGGTAAAATCAAGTGTTTTTCTACACCTGGCTCAGGCACAGAGTTTGTGATTCAGCTCCCCATTCGGCAACAGACAATTTTAGCATTCCCGATCGCTGCTGAATCTTAACCATTTCGCGTTCAGTGCAGCCCTCAAACAATCGGAGGCGGTAAAATAATCGAGCGGGGTGTCAATTACCGCCAACTGCTCGATCGGAAGCGGTAAGAATCTTAGAAGCGCGATCGCCCTTGACAAAAATCGCGCTCTTGGCAGAACAATAACGCTAGAAATTAAGAGAGCGATCCTCTTCGAGGGCTTCGCTAACGCAATACCGAATTGAAGGGCGATCGACTGCAGGTAATTTTGAAGTATTCGGTATTGGTATTGCGATCGCTCTTCGGCGCGACTCGGTTCAGGGGCTTCCAGAAAACTTTGCAACCTCACACTTGGTTTTGGTCATTCCACTTCACGAGATTTTTCGCCTGCTGTCGATCACTTAACTTCTAGCGAGGGTGGTGTTCGCCTAGCATACCAGGCATGAATCAGAAGGGTCTGTAAGAACAATACAGGTGTATTAAAGCCGCTGGATGCAATTATTGATTCGACTTCAAGTGGCGGTAGCACAGCAGGATTTCGACCATAAGAAGCACGAAACTTTTCAATCTCCTCAGCAGGCACTTCGGAATACCTCAGCATTCGCAGCCAAACCTCGAAAAGGCTTTGGCACGCTGAAGTAGACTTATCGGAAGCCAGATCTGCACTAACTAAATATCCGTTAGGGCAAAGTCGTGAAGCAATTTGACTAAAAAAGTTGCGCCGCTCATCTTGTTGTATAAAGAAGTGAGAAACCAGAAGGCAAGTCGCCGCATCGAAAGAGTGCGATGCGGGCAGTGAATCGAGATAGCCTTCGTGAAAAGTGCAACGTGACGCGATACCGCACTCTTCGGCGCGTTGGCGACAGATGTCAAGCATCGGTGCCGCAGGCTCTACCGCAGTAAACTGCCACTGTGGAAACACTTGAGCCAGATAAATCAATTCCAAGCCGGTTCCCGCACCGACACAGAGAATCCGTGCATCGGTAGGAAGTTCGGAAAGTACCAGGCGGATCAGTAAATGAAGTGCGTCGCGCATCGGAGCCAATTTAGCGAATCTTTTGTCGTAGGAAGAAGCGCGTTCTCGATCGAAAACAATAGGTGACTCTTGATTTTGCATTCTGGAAAGCCAATAAGCTTGCAACCTGTATTTTAATAGCTATCTGAATTGGATTTTAGCCCCTCGCTTCAAAACTTACTGGGTTGGGGCAAAACAAAAGTAATAAGAATCCTAAAAGCTCGATCGCAAAAAAAAATATATAAAACCTCAAAATCTCGATTATTAAACGGGTTTTGGGGTTTTCTTCCTCGCATCCGGTTCAAATTACAACTTGCGAGGGCGCGATCGCCCTTGACAAAAATCGCACTCTTGGCATAACAATCAGGATAGAAATTAAGAGAGCGATCGTACAGAATTGAAGAGCGATCGACCAAATGGTAATTTTAAAGTATTGGGTATTGCGATCGCGAATGGCACCATGAAGTTGTGCGGCGGCAAATAAGCGTGAACTGCTACATAACGCTGACCGAGTAGGCACGAATTGCCCCATCAACTGTCGCAATAGTCAGACCATTCTCTAAAGCTTGACAGATAAGCATTCTGTCAAATGGATCGCGATGTAATGGTGGCAGTTTAGCCAGTTGAGCTACGCTACTTTCATCAAGAGAAAGACTGACAATTTGATGAAGATCGCGCTGTTTGGGTAAATATGTTTCGGGATGCTCCGGCAGAGGTAACTTACCCAACTGGTACTTGACAATTGCTTCCCAGACTGAAACTGCACTCAAATAGACCTCATTATCTGGAGCGCGAATTGCATCTCGAACATCTGTTGATAACTGGGTGTCACCACTGATGAACCATAAAAAGATGTGGGTATCTACCAGAATCTTCATTTACCTTCAAATGCACTGAGGATATCTTCCGACAAAGGAGCGTCGAAATCATCTGGAACAGTAAACTCGCCTGCACACAAACCGAATGGTCGCAATTGCTTGCTGCTAGAAATAGGTCTTAGTTCGGCGATCGGCTTATCTGCTTGCAGGATAACAAAAGTTTCACCTGCCTCCACTTGACGCAGATACTTTGAAGGATCGCGCTGAATTTCGTCAACTGTCACGTTCAACATAAAAATGCCTCAGTATAAAGCTCCATAGAGAATACTCCGCCTCACTCAATTGTAGATGATGGAGCCTATGCTCCCAGTTAGGATAAGTCTTGAATCATATTTAGTGAATTAAAGATTGATCGATCTACTGGTAATTTTGAAATATGGGGTATGGCGAACGAAGCACGATCGGTTCCTGAAAATTCTCAACTCCACCTTCAACGACCTCGATACAGTGTGCCTACAACGGGCTTGTTATATCAATTCCGAGCAATTGCATAATTTAATTGAACTCACAAGTTATTTGATTGCCAATATTCAGCGTTTCATGAACTTTTTCTTTCAGTTTATTGAACTTCGTAGAGTAGCTTTTATTTAAATTAATTGATTTTATCGCGTCTAATTCGTTGAAGTAGTTATTAACCCAAGCTGGTTGAGGTATTCTATCATCTCCCAATATCCCACCACCATTATATTTGGGTTTTGACTCAAGAGATTGAATTTTAGATATCAAGGCAAGTAGACTTTTGCAGATCATCTCAATATCATCCAATTGCTGGTAAAAAAATTGAATGTTTGACATTAGCTCTCTACTACTTCGAGCAAGAAGTAAACGGGACGAGGTATCTCGCCATACACCGCGATTTTGACTAAAGCACGATTGCCATTTTTCGGATAAAGCTCGATCGTTTTGATTAAGAAGTTCCTGAAGTAAGTTGCAGTCTTGCTGTATTTCAAAGCTCAAAAGACAATGAATAGATTCCACCTGCTCACTTATAGCTTTCTCTTGATTGCTAAATATCTGTTCCCACTCAGAATAATACTTCTTGAGTAAATCACGATTATTGGGATCTACCAAGTCATTGCATATATCTTCCCAAAAGACTATATAGACAGGGAACTTATTTTCTGATACACGCTCTTCATTTAAAGACCGAACCCAATCTTGAAGCTTTGTATCTCTTGATGCCGTAGTTGCAATAATGTACTCACTGAGTGGAGGTGAAAAGCATTCTGCTTTAACAATCTCTTCCTTGATTATTTGCTGGTTTAGCTTGTTATCTTCATATCTTTTACACTGAACACCTATATACTTGCCGGAACTGTTTTGCCGACCATAAATATCAATACCATTTTGTGCCTGTCCACTTCTGCCATATCTCTGTGCATGATTGTCGTGCCATTTTCGTTTATAAATTTCCCATGTAATATCCTCAAATTCATCCCAAGATTTAGGTGTTGGTAACTTACTTGTGGAAGCTGTCGGCATGGCTGCTAATGTAATGTTTTTAACAGATACTCCACTAGGATACCACAACCACCAAATAATTCAGTTTCGATCGCCCCACCGAAAACAAAAATAGAAAACCCCCAAACCCTATCTTTAAAATGGTTTGGGGGTTTCCTTTTTTAATCCAGTTTAAATCACAACTTACTCGGCTCGATCGCAGGTGCTCTCAAAGACACAGTTTTATCCGCAGCAGCCTTCGCCACAAGCGACGGCACAGAATCGCGCAACTTTGCAGTCAACTGTACAGTAGTCGCATCATAAACCTGAGTAAGAATTTTCGGATACAAACCAATGCCAATAATCGGCACTAACAGCGAAGCAATGATAAACACTTCTCGCGGTTCCGCATCCACCAACTCTTCGTGTTCCGACAATTCCTTATTTTCAGGACCGTAGAAGATTTCCCGCAGCATTGACAGCAGATAAATCGGAGTCAAAATCACCCCGACTGCTGCTAGAAATACCACGCAAACCTTAAACACAGGATTGTAAGCATCGCTCGTTGCAAAACCCACAAACACCATCAATTCTGCTACAAAACCGCTCATTCCCGGCAAAGCCAAAGAAGCCATAGAACAAGCAGTCCACATCGCGAAAACCTTACGCATTTTCTTCCCTACACCGCCCATTTCGTCCAGCATGAGCGTGTGAGTGCGATCGTAAGTGCAACCCACCATAAAGAACAAACTCGCCCCGATTAAACCGTGGGAAACCATTTGCAGCATTGCACCGCTAGTTCCCAAATCGGTAAACGAAGCTATCCCAATCAGCACAAACCCCATGTGCGAAATGGAAGAATAAGCAATTTTCCGCTTCAGATTGCGCTGAGCAAAAGAAGTTAAGGCGGCGTAAACAATATTTACCACACCCAAAATTACTAAAATCGGTGCGAAGGTAGCGTGAGCATCTGGGAGCATTCCCGCATTCATCCGCAGTAAAGCGTAACCGCCCATTTTTAGCAGAATTCCTGCTAGCAACATATGGGCGGGTGCGGTTGCTTCCCCGTGAGCGTCAGGGAGCCAAGTGTGGAGCGGAAAAATTGGCAGTTTGACGCCGTAAGCTATTAAGAAACCTGTGTACAGGAGCAATTCTACATTGGGGGCGTAATCTTTAGCTGCGATCGCCCGCATATCAAAAGTCACCGTATCGCCGTAAAACGCCATCGTCAGCGCGCCAACCAAAATAAACAGCGAACCCCCTGCGGTGTACAGGATAAACTTAGTTGCTGCGTAGAGGCGCTTCTTGCCGCCCCAGATTGACAAAATCAGATAAACTGGCACTAATTCCAGTTCCCAAACTAAGAAAAAAAGCAACATATCCTGCACGGCAAAAACTGCAATTTGCCCGCCGTACATTGCCAACATCAAAAAGTAAAATAGCTTTGGTTTAAAAGTAACCGGCCAAGCCGCTAAAGTAGCTAGCGTAGTAATAAAACCCGTTAGCAAAATCAGCGGCATCGACAACCCGTCAGCACCCACAGACCAATTTAAATCGAGTTGCGGCACCCAAGAGTAACTTTCTACCAGTTGCAGTCCCGGATTGTTAAAGTCGTACTGAGTGTAAAAAGCGTAAACAAGCAGAGCAAAATCAATCAAACCCACAATTAGCGCATACCACCGCACCGTCTTGCCATCCTTATCGGGAATGAAAGGAATCAGCAAGGACGCAGCAATGGGAAACAGAATTGTTGTTGTTAACCAGGGAAAGTTAGCTGTATCCATTGCGTTTTAAAATGATCCATCAGTTATTAGGTTTAAACACCTTTTTGCAATTTTAGCCTAAATTTTATACTTTCTTTATACGGAACAAACTTTTTTGCTATTATTTGGACAAATTATGCGATCGCAACAGTTCATTTTAATAAAAGATTTATTTCTATTTGCTAACTGTCAATTGTGATTTATTAACCTGATACCAGTTCTTAAAATATCTCCTAGTGAGGATACGGCAATGCCCAAAGCGTGTGATTTTAAGCCTAAAACCCTTGATAAATATTGCTTTTACCTGAGTCTAGAGCTCCCAAAATCCCCCTTAAGAAGGGGGACTTTGAGAAGATTCCTGTCCCCCCTTTAAGAAGGGGGGCTAGGGGGATCGAACGCTAATCGTCAGACACTAGACCCGTACTAGGTTTGACATTAAGTTGACACTAAATGCCGTGTCCCTACAGATTTAACTGACTCCCGAAACGATCGCAAAACCCAGAACTGCGACAAACACAATCAGGGCATAAAATTGAGCGCGACCGCTCTCAAAGTATTTCAAACCTTCGCCCGTAACCAGGGTGATCAGCCCTGTTAAGTTGACTACACCATCGACGACTCGCAAATCCACTTCCATGACTTGCCGCGCCAAACGGCGGCTGCCTTTGACAAAGAGAAAATCGTTGATATCGTCGAGATACCACTTGTTGAGGGAGAACTCGTAAAGCGGTTTGATTTTTTGGGCGATCGCCCCAGCATCAATTTTACGGCTCAAATACATCAGAGAAGCCAAAGTAATGCCCAGCAAAGCAATACCTACAGAGCTTCCGCCCATAATCAAAAATTCCGTCAAATTGAACTCAGCAGCGTGTTCCAAAACTTCTTCGAGAGACTCGCCAGGAGCGCGAACAAACTGCTCGAAATAATTGGCAAACGGCGTACCGAGAAAACCGATAAACACAGAAGGTACTGCCAGCAACACTAACGGCAGAGCCATTGTCAGAGGAGATTCGTGAGGGAAATGGTCGTGATCGTCGTGACTGTCGCCAGTTGGTGCCAATTCCTTAACGTTCATCGCTCCCGGGCCAAAAACAACACCGGGTTGCAGGAGTTGCCGCTTGATGGCACTGTCATTTCCCCGGAATTCGCCCTCAAAGGTGCTGAAATACATCCGGAACATATAAAACGCGGTCATCCCGGCCGTCAGCCAGCTAACCGCCCACAGAGCGGGATTTGCTGCGAAGGCGCTGGCGAGGATTTCGTCTTTTGACCAAAAACCAGCAAACGGCGGAATTCCGCAGATTGCTAAATTGCCGATCAAAAAGCAACTAGCGGTAATCGGCATATATTTGCGCAAGCCGCCCATGACTCGCATATCTTGAGCGAGAGCGGGGTTGTGGCCGACGACATCTTCCATACCGTGAATGACTGAACCTGAACACAGGAACAGCATTGCTTTGAAATAAGCGTGAGTCATCAAGTGGAAAAGTCCGGCACTGTATGCGCCGATGCCCATTGCCATCACCATGTAGCCGAGTTGGGAGATGGTGGAGTAGGCTAAGCCTTTTTTGATGTCATTTTGGGTAATCGCGATCGAAGCACCCATAAATGCCGTAAAACAGCCGGTGCAGGCGATCAAATTCATGACGGCCGGCAGCCCTTCAAAGACTGGGTACATCCGAGCGATCAGGAATACGCCGGCGGCTACCATTGTCGCGGCGTGGATTAAGGCCGAAATCGGTGTCGGGCCTTCCATTGCGTCTGGGAGCCAGACGTGGAGGGGGAATTGAGCGGATTTGGCTGCTGGCCCCAAAAATATCAGGACGCCGAAGATTGTCGCCAGAGTCGCCGAAAGAGCACCGGATTCGACTAATGAGTGCAGGCGTTCGCCCATCACCTCAAATTCAAAGCTGCCGGTGGCCCAGTAAATGCCGAGGATGCCCAGCAGCAGGCCGAAGTCGCCGACGCGGTTGGTGACAAAAGCTTTTTGGCAAGCGTCAGCAGCGGGTTTGCGATCGTACCAAAATCCGACTAGCAGGTACGAACACATACCTACGAGTTCCCAAAAAATGTAAATCTGAACGATGTTCGGGCTGATTACCAGACCCAACATCGACGCGCTGAAGATGCTCAGGTAGGCATAAAAGCGCACGTACCCGTCATCGTGAGCCATGTAGCCGTCGGTGTAAATCATCACCAAAAAGGCGACCGTGGTTACGATCGCCAGCATTACCGCCGTCAGGGGGTCGATGATATAGCCCATATTCAGCGAGAAGTCGCCTGCAGAAGCCCACTGAATAGTGCGGGTGTAGGGTGCGTGGCCCTGTAGTTGACTCCACAGCAATGCGAAAGAGAGTACCATTGACCCTCCGAGTGCGGAGACGATTAATATCGCATTCGCTTGTCGGAGTTTGTTGGTTGCCTGGTTAAAGGTGATTAAGCCTAGACCTACTAGCATTGCGCCTGCCAGCGGCAGGACTGGAATCAGCCAAGCGTATTGATAAAGCAGTTCCATGACTGATAGGTAGTTTAAAGTTTCTACTAGATATTGCCAAAACTGTAAACAATTGTGACACACGCCTGCGCGACTGGGCCAAAATACTCGATCCAATTCTTTAAGTATTGCTATAGCTGAGTGCAATCACGAGCGAGACGATCGCACTAAACGCCGAAAATTATTATGCCTGTGAAAACGGAAACTATACGACAAATCTCACAGTCCTGTGAATTCAAGACGGCGAGATTTATTGTGGTGTCAGATCCTTGATGGACAAATGGGGAAAGCCTTCTGCTTTCTACATAAAAGCCGAAGGCTTTGTAAACAAGAGCCGAATCCCTTGGAACCGTTACCTTTTGGCCACTTCCTGGCGTTGCAGCCGTTGAGATGGGGAAGCTACGTGAGCCGCCAGCATCCACGAATCCAGAGTCCGCCGCAGTTCCTCGCGTCCTTGGAAGTCTTCAAATCTAAATCGAACTTTATCGCCCTCAAACAAAATCAGCGTCGGCAGACTTGTCAGCCGGTAAGTGTGGGCTAACTTGAAACATTGATCCGCATTCACCCCTACGAGTTTGACTTTTTCTGCCCACTGTTCCTCAAAAGTCTTAAGCGTGGGGTCGATCGCGCGGCACAAACCGCACCAAGGCGCCGAAAAGTGAACTAAAACGGGGGTAGAGGCTTGAAACACCTCTTGTGCAAAAGTGCGTTCGCTGACGGACAACACCATGATCCCTCAAAATTTAATAATTTTTTTCTATCCTAGGGATCATGCTACCAGTATATGTTCCTAGTGACACGCATCAAAAAAGGATGAATTTTCCAAAGCAAACCAGTAAAAATGACTACACCTACGTAGGAAGGGCGCAGAAACTCAAGCAAATCAAGGGTTTGACGCTTTTGTAGGATTGCCAAAAATGGAATTATTGAGGTTCGAGATTTGATGGTTTCAAAGGATTCTCCAAAACGAGCCTGAAGTCGCCTGTCGCCGTGCCACACTCCGAACAGGTGGTGAAGTACCAAACCGATGGAAGTGACCAGGGTAAAGCTAGTGCCAATCCACAGCGTGTGGGCCACACACCAAATCACTTGTCCCACCATTTGCGGGTGACGGGTGATGCGAATGATGCCGGCTTCGTAGAGGTGAACTTGGGGCTTTTGGACGGCGGCAATTTCTAGGAGGTTGAAAGTTGCTGGGTACAGAAACAGGAAGGAAATTGCCGAAAGTATCCAAACTGCGGGTTTAACTCCGGGTACTCCCTGTACTTGCCAAAGCTGCAAACCGTCGTAACGGTGGTTGAAAAAGTAGACAACCAGAATGACGGCTAGCGGCAAACTGACAAGGGCAAACAAAACGCGGTAAAGTCTCGGCCCGATCAGCTTTTCACCTTTGGGCCGGAGGGCTGCTAAACCGCTGTGGGCGATCGCAAAAACCAGTAACAAGCCCAGAATAACTAAGTGGGAGTCGAGCGCCAAGTCGATCGTCATTGCAAATATTAAGAAAAGTTATTGATTCTCTGCCAATTTGTGTCACAAAGTATCTATGGGAGCATTCAGCGGTTATCAGTCATCAGTCATCAGTCATCAGTCATTAGTGACCGAATAACAACTAAAGACAGACGACGGAGGACGAGTAAAAGTGCCTGTAAGGTTGCGTCTGTTGCAGCCAAATGACTGAAATCGAAGTCAACTCCGACTTTTCCAAATCGAACAAGCTTGTCGATTGACCGCAGAGATTGACAGAAGACCCGCCCCTACACCAACTGACAATTTAGATATATGTCTGACCTTCCTTTCACTTTAGACCAGTTACGCATTCTCAAGGCGATCGCCTCTGAAGGAAGCTTCAAACGCGCCGCGGACAGCCTCTATGTATCGCAGCCAGCAGTTAGCTTGCAGGTGCAAAACTTAGAGAGACAATTGGACGTGCCGCTGTTTGACCGGGGGGGGCGGCGGGCGCAACTGACCGAAGCCGGACACCTGCTGCTGAGTTACGGCGAGAAAATTTTATCGCTTTGCCAGGAAACTTGTCGAGCTCTGGAAGACTTGCAAAATCTGCAAGGCGGTACTTTGATCGTCGGCGCTTCTCAAACAACGGGGACGTATTTGCTGCCCCGGATGATCGGGATGTTCCGCCAAAAGTACCCAGATGTGGCGGTACAGCTTCACGTTCACTCGACCCGCCGCACGGCGTGGAGTGTGGCCAACGGGCAAATCGATTTGGCAATTGTTGGCGGAGAAATTCCTACCGAACTTGTAGAAGCTTTAGAAATTGTTCCTTACGCTGAGGACGAACTGGCTCTGATTCTCCCTCCATCTCACCCGATGGTACAACAAGAAAGTATCCAAAAAGAAGACCTTTACAAATTGCAGTTTATATCCCTCGATTCGCAGTCTACTATCCGCAAAGTAATCGATCAGGTACTGACTCGCTGCGGCATTGACACGCGCCGCCTGAAAATTGAGATGGAGCTAAATTCGATCGAAGCAATTAAAAATGCCGTTCAGTCGGGGCTGGGAGCTGCTTTTGTCTCGGTTTCGGCGATCGAAAAAGAGTTGCTCATGGGCGTCTTGCACAAATCTCAAATGAACGAAGTTTTGGTAACTCGGATTTTGTCCCTGATTTACAACCCCAACCGCTACCGTTCTAAAGCTGCGGAGGCTTTCAGCAATGAAATTTTGCCCCAGTTTGCTACTTATTCCACCATCCACGAGAAGAAAGAACCCCCGGCGATCGAGTTGGGATTCATAGAAATAGCAACTCCGAACTCGGCGGGAAGTTAATCTTTTAGGTCGCCGGCAGTTAGCAGTTCGCGGTTAGTTGAGAAATTGGAATCTGATTTAACAATCACTTTTTCTTCCCTCTTCCCTCTTCCTTCTTCCCTCTTCCTTCTTCCCTCTTCCTTCTTCTTAGTAAAAAAAAATGGAAGTTTACTGCACCCGCCCGGGCTGCCCGCGGCCTCAAAACTATTTTCCCGACCTCAATGACAGTTCGCTGCTGAAAACGGTGCAGCAAAAGTTTTGCACGACTTGCGGGATGCCTCTGATTTTGAGCGGTCGCTATCTGCCCGTGAGGTTGTTGGGTCAAGGCGGTTTTGGGGCGGCGTTTTTGGCCCGAGACCGCTATACTCCGGCGATGCGGCAGTGCGTTGCTAAACTTTTGCAGCCGTCGGTAAGTCTGACTCCGGCACAGCTAAAAATCGCTCAAACTCTTTTTGAACGGGAAGCGGCGGTGCTGGAAGAACTGGGAAACGAACATTCGCAAATTCCGAGTTTGCTGGCGTTTTTTGAGCTGACTGTTACGAGTTTACAGGCTGGGAAAAACGATCAGTTTTTCTATCTGGTTCAAGAATTTATTGACGGTGAAAATTTGGAAGATGAACTGGCTGTTAAAGGCAAGTTTTCGGAGGCGGAAACGGTGGAGGTGCTGCGGGAAATTTTGAAGGTTCTCGATTTTGTGCACTCTCGCGGTTCAATTCACCGGGATATTAAACCTGCTAATATTATGCGGGGTAAAAACGGTCGGCTTTATTTATTAGATTTTGGGGCTGTTAAACAAGTAACACAAAGTGTTGGGAGTGCAAAAGCTTCGACTGGTATTTATTCTTTGGGTTACGCTCCGCCAGAACAGATGAGCGGACAAGAAGTGTATCCGGCAACGGATTTGTATGCTTTGGGTGTGACTTGCATTACTTTGCTGAGCGGTTTGCAGCCGGCGGAGTTGTTTGATAGTTATAGAAATGAGTGGAATTGGCAGTCGCGGGTGCAGGTAAGTTCGCGTTTGGCTCACGTTCTCGATCGAATGTTATTATCAGCTCCCAGCCAGCGCTTTCAGTCGGCAGCGGAGGTGGAAGCGGCTTTGAAATACAATTCTCAACAGCCTACGAAGGTCGTGGTACCGCCGACAGTCAGGACTCAGACTCCCCTACCGACTCAGCAGCTACCGCCGACTCAGCAGCCTCCTGTGCCTGTTCCTGCAACTCCTCCGTCTGCCCTGCAACCTTCGCCGAGAAGTGGTTTTTCGATTTGGGAGGTTTTGTCCGGGGCGGCGTTTACGGGTTTTGAGGGTGGGTTGCTGGCGATCGCCCTGACGAGTTTACCGTTTTCTCCGAGTGTTGGTATCGGATTGTTGGGAATGATTGTGGCGGGTTTGATTTACGGGCAGTACCGCAGGGCGATCGAACAGACTGAGATGTTGATTATTGGCGCAGGTACTCTGGCTTTGCTGTGGTTTTTCCCGGCTTTGCAGACGGCGGCAGTTGCGATTTATCCTAATTCTCCGCTCACAGGCGTGTTATTTGTGGGATGGTTGGGTGCTTTGGGGGCGATCGCTGGAACAGCTATTTTTCGGTTGATTTATAAGTTACTTTCTCATATTTTTTAAGCCGATATTTAATGACTAATAACCCATTCTTGGACCCACAACTGCTATTATGTAGGGTGCGCCGGGTCGCGCACCTTACCGCTATTATTTAAGTTTTGGACTAATGACTAATGACTAATGACCAATGACTAATCGCTTTCTTCAGTCTTGCTGGGTAGTAAATTGGCGGGCACCGATTAAAGAAAAGGCGATCGCAGCCACTAACAAAACAGGTATGCTGTACCAAGGAAACTTTGCCATATCGTAAGCAGCGGCTCTCAATCCAATGCTGGCATAAGTCAACGGCAACAGATATACTATTCCTTTCAGGGCTACGGGTAGCGACGCTGGGTCGAAAAACGTCGCTCCTAAAAATGACATCGGAGTTATCAGAAAATTGTTGTACAATCCCACAGATTCCAGAGATTTTACGGTTAACCCAACTATCACTCCCAGGCCCGCAAATACAGCGGAGTTGAGAATTATCACTAACAAAAATAGTGGATTCAGAAAGACGAGCTTTTGAGTAAACAAAACTGCTACTAAAATCACAGAAACTGAAGTCAGCATTCCCCGCAATATTCCTGCTAGCATTTTACCTGCGTGCAATGCGATCGGGTGTACTGGCAGCAACAGCAATTCCTCAAATGTTTTAGTAAAAAGGCGTTCGCCGCAAATCGAAAATACTGTGCCGGTAAAACTTACTGTCATCGATGACAGTGCTACCATTCCCGGCAGCATAAATTCTAAATAATTGCTGCCAATTGCAGGTTTAGGCAAGGAACTTCCCAAGCCAAAACCAAAAGCTAGAATGTAAATGACTGGGGAGACTAAACCAGCGGCGGCAACTGGCAAGATTCGGACTCGCAAATCTAACCATTCTCCCCAAAACACGGTGATTGTGTCTGTTAATATAGTTGTCAGCGATGTTTTTTTCATGATTTGGTACTACTGTCTCCCTATAGGGGTAAAGCTATTGATGTATTAAATCTTGTACGTTAGTTAATAACGGTAAGGTACTCCGTGCGTACCCTACAGATAACCGTAAGGTGCGCAGCGCGCACCTTAAAGATAATTGATTTATTAAATTGTGTACGTTAGTTAAAATTGTAAAGTTAAAATGCTAAATAATCAAGGCTGCTGCACTGTTCTATTTTCGTTTCTGTTAAAGGCAATTTAGCTAATTCTACTTTTTCCTGTTGTCTGTTCAACCAAATTGCTTTTAATCCAGCGGCTTTAGCACCGCAATAATCTGCTTTGAAGCTGTCGCCGATATGCAAAACATTCTCGGCAATACAGTTGTGCTTTTGCAAAGCAGCGGTAAAAATTTGAGACTGGGGTTTTGCTGCACCCGCTTCGGTAGAAATTGTCACTGATGTGAAATATTCAGCTAAATTGAGTGCTTTTAATACTGCATAAATTCGGGAATCGAAATTCGATACTACTGCTAATTCAATTCCTTGTTGCTGCCACTTATTTAAAGCTGGCAATACGTCGGGATAGACGAACCAAGGTTCGGCGGTGGCAAAATGAGCGTAGAGTTCGGCAAAGAATTTGGGAAAGTCTGAAAATTGGTGGAAAACGCCTGCTATTTGAAAAGCTTTCGCGGCAACTGCTTGCCACCACTCAAATTCTAGCTGGGGAATTTTGGCTGCTTCTATCCCTGGAAATGCCATCGGACTTGCTGAGGCGAAGCTTTGGGAAAATGCTGCATTTAACTCTTCACTCTTAACTGTTACCCCAAAACTCTGGGCTAGTTTTCCGTAGACTTCGCCGACGCTGCCGCGAACATCAAATAGTGTACCGGCGGCGTCTAAAAAAATTACTTTGGTCATTTGTTATTTGTTATTTGTTTGTAGTAAGGACTTTAGTTCTGATTGCCTAGGATTTTAGGTTTGAGGACTTCAGCCCTCACTACAAACTTTTTCAGTTGTGAGTTGTTTGCGGATTCACCACACCAGAATGATTGCCAATGTTGCCCGCAGGTTCAAATCTTCCTCCTAAATATTTGGCTAGGAATTCTTCGGCGATCGCATAAAAGTGCAGCCGATTTTCCGGGCGCGCAAATCCGTGTCCTTCGTCTGTATAAAGCACGTATTCTACAGGTTTGCCGGCTTGCTTCATGGCATTGACAATTTGCTCGCTTTCTGCTTCTTTGACTCGCGGATCGTTGGCACCTTGCCCGATTAGTAAAGGTTTCTGGATGCGATCGACAAAAGATAAAGGCGATCGCGATTGCAAAAACTCTGGTTCTGTTTCCAAATTGCCGATGCGGTGAGACTCCATTCCTTTCAGCGCTTCCCAGTAAGGGGGAGTAGTTTGCAGCAGTGTAATCAAATTGCTTGGCCCGACAATATCGACGGCGCAGGCAAAAACATCGGGACTAAAAGTCAATCCCACTAAGGCAGCATAACCACCGTAAGAACCGCCCATAATCGCAATTTTATCTGGTTGGGAAATTCCTGTTTCTACAAGCCAATTCACCCCATCTAGCAAGTCGTCGTGCATCTTAGCGCCCCATTCGCGATTGCCGGCATTGAGAAAGGCTTTGCCGTAACCGGTGGAACCGCGAAAATTGATTTGCAAAACGGCGTAACCTCGGTTTGCCAACCATTGGGCTTGTGGATTGTAACCCCAGGTATCGCGTGCCCAGGGGCCACCGTGAACAAGCAAGACTGTCGGTACGGGTGTGGCGACACCAACCGGTTTTGTCAGGTAGCCGTGAATGGTTAAACCATCTCTTGCGGTGTAAGAAATGGGTTCCATTGATGATAGCGGTAGCCCTTCGAGTTTGGGTTGGTTGCTAAACAGAAAGGTGAAGGTTTTGGAGGCGCGATCGAACGCATAGTAGTAAACTGGGCCGTCGTCTGTGATGTAAGCGACTAGCCAAGTGGTATCGGCGAGGTTGCGGCTGGTGATGGAGAATTCGCCGGGACCCAATTTGCCGATCGCCTCAAAATCCTCTGCTATGCTTTGATCTAAAATTTGCCACTCTTGCTTGTCTTTGTAGAAGGAAACTGCTTGAATCTCTCGCTTGGTGGGGTGTATCAAAATATCGCCGACATCGTATTCTGGGTCAGAGGCGATCGCAGTTTCTTGTTTCGTTTCCAAGTCGAATGCGATCAAACGTTCGGCGTTAGCATCGTGATTGCCAATGATGTAAAGAATCTTGCCGTTTTCTGAGAACATGAAGGGACCTCCTTCGTCGTCTGGGCCCCAGCTTCGCAGGCTTTCCCAAGGCTTGTCGGCAGTTTCCCTACCTAGCAATTCTGAGCCGCCGTCAGTAGTTGTGGCTATGGCCGCCCGCACTTGAAATTGAGGGTCAGCAGTCCAACCGACGATGTTACCTGGGTTTTCGGTGTCGAGTTCAACGGCACCATTTTTGAGGTTGATGCGGTAAACGTCGTGTTTGCTGCGATCGCGGATGTTCATTCCCACTAATATTTCATTGGGGAAGTTGCGGTCAAAGGCGATCGGCTGAGCTTGAACGCCTTGAAATGGTGTCAAGTCGCGAACCTGATTTGAGTGGATATTGACTGAGAACAAATGCCAGTTTTCATCACCCTCGGCATCTTGGAGGTAAATTAACTCTTCGCCGCTGTAAGTCCAGAAAAAGATGCGGATGCCTCGTTTTTTATCGGCTGTCAGTTGGCGATCGTCTGCTTGACCGACGGTACGCAATTGCACTTGCAAAACGTTGTTTTCATCTGGTGCAATGTAGGCGATATACTTGCCGTCGGGTGAAAGTTGGGGGCGGGTTTTTTCGGGGTTGCCGAAGAGAATTTCCCGCTCGATTAGGGGCGGAAGTTCGGTTTTTGGCGGTTGAACTGTTGAAGTTTGCATTGTTTGTTTTGGCTAAGATTCTCTAGCTGACGCACTCGCCCGCCAGTCCGCCAGGGAATGAATTCCCTGTCTAATAGCTAAAGTCCTCTAAAAGAGGACTGAATAATTCATTAGACATCTCCCAAAAATAGGTTTTTGTCCAAATACGGCCAGGCTTCCAGAATTTTTTTAGGAGATGTCTATTAGTCCTCTTTTAGAGGACTTCAGCTTTGAGGCAGGGGTTTCAACCCCTGCCGGACTAACGGACTGAGGGAAAGAGACTTCAATTGACAGGCATTGGACTCTTGGAGTGCCCCTACGGGTATCGATAGATCGGGGGTGTACTTCATAAACGTAGAATCTGCTGTATCTATTTGAAAAAGCATCGATTAGCTTTTAAGCAACTCTTGAATCGGCTTGCTAATCCAATTGAAACCAACTTTTAGTTGATGGTCAAATGTTGGCATCCGATAGAGATAAGCTAAACGGCGAGCAATGTGGGCTAGTTGTCCGTCGAGTTGAATTCCTACACCGGCTAGGGTGGCGTTGTCTACTCCTAATGTCATCATTTCTCCTAGCGGCTGATAGCGGAAAGGAAGTAATGGGCGGCCGGTGAGGGATGCCCAAATGTTCCAGGCGGTATAGTCAGCTTGCTGGAAGGCTGTTTGGGCTGTTGCGGGGACTTTTTGACCTGTTGCATCCTGACATTCTGCTAAGTCTCCCAAGGCAAATATGTCTGGATGGTCGATAATTTGCATTGTCGGATTGACTGTTAATTGACCGCGGCGGTTTTGTTTGAGGGGTAGCGATCGCACTGCTTGACTAACTTGAGTTCCTACTGTCCACAGCACTATGTCTACGGGGAGAACATCTAATTGTCCTTTGTAAAGTAAGGATATTGTGTCTGCTTCGATCGCCTCTACTGTTGTTTCTAAGTCGATCCACACTTTCCGTTTGTCTAAAGCTTTGGTGGCGGCTTCGCGGTTAAACTCGGGTGATGTCTGCAGAATCTTGTCGCTTTGCTCGACTAACCGCACGCGACCTTTGTCTCCGAGTCGATCGGCTAATTTACAAGCTAATTCTACTCCCGAATAACCGGCGCCGACGATCGCAACCCGAATTTTGTCGGTGTTGCTGGCTTCTAAAAACCGCAGTCTTTCTTCTAAGCGGTAGGCGTCATCGAGGGTGCGAAACGAGTAAGCGTATTCAACCGCACCCTTGACCATATCTAGGGGGGTTTCGCCGCCTAAAGCTAAAACTAGGCGATCGCACGGAATTTCTGGCCCGTCGTGCAACTGCACTCGCTTTTCCTCCACATCGATGCCGGAGACAGTACCTTGACAAAAGCGCACACCTGTCTTTTTCAAGACTTCGGCAAACGGTGGGGCAATTTCCCAGGTTTGGAGTTCGCCGGTTAGGAGTTCGTACAGCAGGGGAACGAACAAAAATCTATCGCGGCGGTCAACTAAGACAATTTCGGGTTTTTCGGTTGGGGAGAAGGGTAACTGACTCAAGCGCAGGGCTGTGTAGAGTCCGCCGAAGCCTCCGCCGAGAATGCAAATCCGGGGTTGTTGTTGAGTCATGGTGTTTTGTTTGAGGGGCGATCGGTAGCAAGGCAACTTATCTTATTGTAACGAGAGTAGGGGAGTGGGGGAGTGGGAGAGTAGGAGAGTAGGAGAGTGGGGGTGGGAGAGTGGCGTGGGAAAATCTTCCCTCTTTGCCTCAAACCTCAACATCCATCCGTTAAATCCGTTAAACTCACATTTTGCACCATTCTCGCTTAACAGGCTTTCGGGCGTTTTCCACAAAGAATGAATTTCTTGTGGGGTGGGATTTTCTAGCCCGCCCCTAAAAGCCTTATTGAGAATGGTGCAACATCCATCCGTTAAATCCGTTGCCGAACAGTTTTCTACATTTCTAGCGTTGATTAGCTTTACCTATTAACCACCCTCAAATTTTCTGAATGTTCGCAGAACTAATTTTGTACTATATTAGTTTATAACGAATTTTTTCGGAAATTAAATTTACTTTTTATAGGGTCATCTACTTTAACACTTGCTTTCGCACTCACAAGTGAAAAAAATCATGCAAATTTCCTCGAATTCTTCTAAATTTAAGAACGGCGATCGCAATAACGAAGACGGCTCATCTTTGCTAAGCAGCGAAGAAAAATATAAAAATTTAGTAGCTAATATTCCCGGTGCTGTCTACCACTGTACCTGCGACTGTACGAGCCCCGACGGGGAATTAACACGGACAATGGCATTTTTGAGCGACGCCGTTCAAGAAATATCAGGCTATCCATCTTCGGATTTTATCAACGATCGTGTCCGTTCTTTTTCCAGCATTATCCATCCTCAAGACCGCAAAAATGTGGATGCTACTGTCAAAAAAAGTGTAGCAACTAGAACTCCGTACATCCTTAAATATCGCATTGTCCGGGCTGACGGCGAAATTAGCTGGGTTTACGAAAAAGGTCAAGCTGTTTGCTGCGAGGCTGACGAGGCTAGAGGAAGACAAGAGATAGAAGGGGAAATTGAGGGATTTTTGGCAGCACGGGTTTCGCCGATCGCAAGTTCTCTGTGTCGGGTTGTCTATCTCGACGGAGTAATTTTGGATATTACGGAACGAAAGCGAGCTGAGGAAGATCTGCGAAACACTAAAGATTTTCTGAATGCGGTACTGCAAAATCTGCCGATTAGCGTCTTTATTAAAGATGCTGTAGAGCAAAAATTTATTTATTGGAATACTGCTAGCGAGGAATTGTTTGGCTATTCCAGGGATGAAGTGCTCTTAAACAATGCTGCTGACTTGTTGGAGTCAGATCATGCCAATTACTTGCAAGCACAAGATTTAGAAGTCCTTGCAACGAGAAAAGGCGTCGATTTGCCCGAACAAACTATCGAACTTCCGCACCGAGGAAAGCGGATTTTGCACACGAAAAAAGTTCCTTTGTTTGACGATTCGGGCGCGCCTAAGTACATTCTGGGTATTGCTGAAGATATTACGGAAAGCAAAAAAACTGAAACAGAATTGTCGCGCTTGGCCATTGTGGCTCAAAAAACGCAAAATGGTGTGATTATTACTGATGCTCAAGGCTGCATTGAATGGGTGAATGAAGGATTTACTCGGATTAGCGGTTACGTGCTGGCAGAAATGCAGGGAAAAAAACCGGGTGATGTATTGCAAGGCCCTCAAACAGACCCGCTAGCTATTGCTCAACTGCGATCGGCTTTGGCTGCTGGTGTGCCGTTTAATCAGGAAATTTACAATTACAACAAGGATGGAAAGGGTTATTGGGTGGCGCTTTCGATCGCCCCAATTTATCAAGAAACAGGGGAACTCGAAGGTTTTATAGCGGTGCACACTGATATTAGCGATCGCAAACAGACAGAGGAAGTGCTCAGGAAGAGCGAGAGTTATTACCGCTGCATTGTCGAGACAGCTTCGGAGGGCGTTTGGATGTTTGACAGCGAAAGTATCACGACTTTTGCTAACTCTCGGATGGCCGAAATGCTGGGTTATACTGTGGAGGAAATGCTGGGGCGATCGCTATTTGAGTTTATCGACTGCGAATCTAGGGAAATAGCTGAAAGTTATGTTCAGCGCAGGCGGGAAGGCATTCGCGAACGCCACGATTTTAAGTTTACTCGCAAAGACGGATCTCACTTGTGGGCGATCGTGTCGGCGACGCCAATGTTCGACGGTGAGGGCGAATTTTCCGGGGTTTTGCGGATGATTACCGATATTAGCGATCGCAAACAAGCCGAAGCAGAATTGCGCCAAACTCTCAAAGAGTTGGAATTTGAAAAATTTGCTTTGGATCAATCGGCAATTGTCTCGAATACCGACGAATTCGGAGCCATTACCTATGTCAACGATCAATTTTGCGAACAATTTAAATATTCCCGAGAAGAACTGATCGGCAAAACCCACAGACTTGTCAATTCTGGCTATCACCCAGCAGATTTTTTCAAGAAGCTTTGGTCAACCATCCGCCAGGGAAAGGTTTGGCGGGGAGAAATGAAAAATCAAGCTAAAGACGGCACATTATTCTGGTTGGATACTACGATCGTACCTTGCTTAAATACCAGCGGAGAACCCCATCAATATGTAGCAATTCGCAAAGATATTACCAAGCGCAAACAAGCCGAAGAAGCGGTGCAGCTTTCCGAAAGTCAATTGAGGAGTAAGAATCAAGAATTGGCAAAAGCCCTGCGGGACGTGCATAAAACTCAAAGCATGATGGTTCAAAATGAAAAAATGGTAAGTTTGGGGCAATTAGTCGCTGGCGTTGCTCACGAAATTAATAATCCAGTTAGCTTTATTTACGGCAACGTCATGCACGCTAACGATTACTTTAAAGACTTGCTAAAAATGCTGCAACTTTACCAGCAGGAATACCCGCAACCCACACCGGCAATTAAACAAGAGATAGAAGAGATAGATTTGAATTTTATGCTCACAGATTTACCGAATCTGTTAAATTCCATGAAAATGGGAGCAGAGCGAATTCGCCAAATCGTGCTGTCGCTGAAGAATTTTTCGCGATTGGACGAAGCCGAACAAAAGCAGGTGGATATTCACGAAGGGATTGAAAGCACTTTGTTGATTTTGCAGCATAGGTTAAAAGAAACGGCAGGACATCCGAAAATTACCCTGCTCAAGCAGTTCGGAAATTTGCCCCGCGTACAGTGTTATGCAGGACAGTTGAATCAGGTATTTATGAATATTATTGGCAATGCAATTGATGCTGTGGAAGAGGCCATGGAGACTGGACAGTGGGCGGAGGGGGAACTGGCGCCTATTCCTTATTGTCCTTCGCCGACACTGCGGATTTGTACTGATGTAAAATATGAACAGGATGCTTTGAGGCAGGCAGATTCTGCTGTTTCTGATGATTCAATTCGGCATCCTTCTCATATTGTGATTCGGATTGCTGACAACGGGCCGGGGATTCCGATAGATGTTCACAAAAGGCTGTTCGATCCGTTTTTTACTACGAAAGAACCTGGTAAAGGTACTGGTTTGGGGCTGTCTATCAGCTATCAAATTGTGGTGGAAAAGCACGGCGGTGTGCTGAGGTGCGATTCTGCACCGGGTCAAGGCACGGAATTTGCGATCGAGATTCCTGTGGCGAATAGTCAGTAGTCAGTAGTCATTAGTCTTTAGTCTTTAGTCAGTTGGCAGTAGTAAGTTGTCAGTTGTCATTAGTTAACAGTCAACAGTCAACAGCTAACAGCTAACAGTCAACAGTCAACAGTCAACAGTCAACAGTCAACAGTCAACTAATGAAATATAACGTAATTTACGACGGCACTTGCAATCTCTGCGTTACCTTGGTACAGTTACTAGAAAACTTAGACCAAGGTCAGCGGTTTGAGTATATTCCCATGCAAGATTTAGAGCAATTAAATCGCTTTGGGATTACGTCTCAAGACTGCGAAATGGGAATGATTTTGATAGATGGCAACACCCCGGAACGGCGCTGGCAGGGCAGCGATGCGGCGGAGGAAATCGGGCGGATACTGCCGGGAGGTGAGGTGTTTGTGGCTGCTTACCGGGCAATGCCGGGGATGAAGTGGATGGGCGATCGCGTGTACGAACAAGTCCGCGACAACCGCTATACTTTGTTTGGCAAGCGATCGACAACTTACAAATCTGTTTATGCAGTTGGCTGTAGGTCGATCGACAATTGCGATAGTGTGAAATAACTCACTCTAAAGCACCATTCTCGCTTAACAGGCTTTCGGGCCTGTTCCACAAAAATTAAATTGTATTGTGGGCTGTTGCTCTGAGCAACGCTTCTCAAGGGATTATTACCAATGGTGCAAGATAATTGATATCAATTTACTTAGGATGTGGCGCCAAATCCCTGCTATCATCCCTGGAACTTAACTATTAAACAAAGCGAATATCTCGCGGCAAAAGTCTTTGAGCTTTTGGGCTGACTCCGCAGCGGGTTCGGTTGCACCGAGAAAACTCCAATTCTCCACGGTGGAAAAGCGCCACTGCTGACCAGTGTGATCGTAACCGGCCGCCTCAACCCCGATCGCCCGACGGCTTCCTTCTACCGGATCTTGGTAAAATCGGATTTGAATCAAGATGCTGCGGCTTTGCAGCAAGCGGCTTCTACCGGGGAAATGGAAGCCAATGTCGATCGAATCTGGATCTACAAGTTCTCTGGTATCCTCGTCATTCATCCAAGGCTTCAAATCGACTTTCGCATCCGGGAATTCGGACTTGAATAAATTCACAACTGCAGCAATTTTGCTGGCAACTTCTATATTTCTGGCTTGTTCGGCAGCGTTCACTCGAAAAACTCCTATCAAATACAGTTATTACATGATTTAGCTAACAATGTAACTGCATACTGCCTGCTTTAAACAGTGAACTGTGGACTATTTGATAGATATTTAGGAATTGACAATTTTCCAAGTGTGTGTTAAGCACAAGTCATACATTTTAGATTTTAGATTTTAGATTAAACAATTGGCAATGAGTGATTCTTTAAGGGTGCGGAATAAATTTTATCAAAGCGGCAGGGCGATCGCAAATTCCGTACCTTCTCCCAGCACCGATTCGCAACTGAGTTTACCGCCGTGGGTTTCTTCCACAATTTGCTTGCTGATAGACAACCCCAAACCCGTACCTTTTCCTACTCCTTTGGTAGTAAATAAATGGTCAAATATTTGAGATTTGACCTCCGATGACATCCCTTGACCGTTATCTTTGATTTTAATCACCACGCTCTGGTTATCCTCGGAGACATGAGTAATAATGGCGATCGTATTCGGTAAAGCTTGAATTTCAGTGTAAGTGCGGCCCTGATTGGATTCCTCAAAACAGTCGATCGCATTTGCCAACAAATTCATAAATACCTGATTCAGTTGCCCAAAATAACATTTAACTGGCGGGATATTTCCGTATTCTTTGATAATTTTAATTGCGGGGCGAGTATCTTGAGCTTTCAGGCGATACTGTAAAATCATCAAAGTGCTGTCGATGCCCTCATGAATATTTGCTGACACTTTATTCGCACTGTCAGCGCGGGAAAAAATACGCAAAGACGTGCTAATATTGCGGATGCGCTCTGTACCTGATTTCATAGATAAAAGCATTTTTGGCAAATCTTCCACCAAATATTCTAAATCAATCTCCGATGCTTTATCCTCTAATTCATCTCCAGGATTAGGAAATTTTTCTTGGTAAAGTTGCAAGTAATCAATCAAATCTAAGCTGGCCTCAGCAGCAGCATCAATATTACCCGCGATAAAACCGAGCGGATTGTTAATTTCGTGAGCAACCCCTGCAATCAAGTTGCCCAAAGCCGACATTTTTTCGCTTTGAATCAGTTGCAGTTGCGCCTGTTGCAGTTCATTGAAAGATTTTTCTAACTGTTGAGATTTCTCTTGCTCGCGCGCGTACAAACCAGCATTTTCTACGGCAATAGCAACTTGAGAAATTAACACTTTGAATACTTCTACTCTTTCTGCTGTAAAAGCTCCTACCGTCACAGCATTTTCTAGATAAATTATTCCGCGCCGCTGAGATTGATAAATCATCGGCAAACAGAGAATTGATTTTGGTTGATATTTCTGAATGTAGGTGTCCACCTTAAAAGGTTCGGCGACAGTCGCATTGTCTAAAACCAGATGCTTTTGACTGCGGTGTACGTAATTAATCACAGACAGGGGTACATCTTGACGATTTTCTACGGGAATAGACGGTAAAAGTGTCACTTTATCCTCCGCAAAACTGCCAGTAGCTTCTATGCAGAGGATATCGTTTTTCAGCAGCAGCAGCACGACTTTTTGAGCCGCCGCATTTTCTAAAATAATTTTGATTAATTTTGTCAACAATTTTTCAAGAACAATTTCACCGTTAAGGACTTGCGCCGACTTAATAAAAGTAGCTAAGTCTAAGAAATCGCCTAAACTACTACTGGTAGTATTTCCAGTGGTAGTGCGGGTGAAATCGAGGGTTGGGGTTTTAATTGTGCGCGTCTGTGCTGCTAAGAAAGGATGTGTTGATTCTAAGTGTTTAACTTTAGCTATGGCTCCCCAATTGATATATCCATAATAGGCTTTAGTCAGATATGCTTGAAAAACTACCTCTTTACCCAAAGCTTGATAAAATTCTCCTGCTAATTCATAGGCTAATGCTTCCTCTTGAATGTAACCATTTTTGGCAGATCCAGAAATTGCGCGATCGTACAAATCCATTGCTTCGGTATTTTTCCCCAACACTCGCGCTTTCTCGGCTGCTACCAAGTCGTATTTGTGTTGATAATTCATCGGAGCATCAACTGCCCATTTTTTCATCTTCTTTTGGTTTCGCAGCACTTTTTTCAGATATTGTTTTTGCTCCCCTTTCTCAGCTTGGGGATACAAAGCGAGAAGACTTATAGAAGAGTAAAAATTATTCAGAGAAACCACATAAAATCCGGCTACGGCTTCTTCATATTTTTCAAATAACCTTGAATTTTCTAAGGCTTTCGCGTAGTTTCTGAAGATAAAATTAAGCTGAGTTTTGGCATGATAAACCAAACACACTAAAAAAAAGTTTTCAGCTTCTATTAAAACGGGGAGCGTTTTAACTTCATTAAATTTATCACCAACTAAATGGCAGGGTTCGACAGCTTGACCGCGCAAATTGAGGGCTGTCTGCCTGCCTATACTTAGATACTGTACAGCCATTTCTAGTTGAGATTGCTGCATTATTTTCATATATTTACCAGTCTCCTGCTCCACCAAATCTAGAGGCTCTCCTATCGACATTTTTTTGAAGCAATATTGACCTATACAATAACTCGCATACTCCAATTCTCCAGTTTCCATCCCTGTTTGAAAACCTTCCTTGAGAACGCTTAATCCTGAGTTAAGCTCGGTTTTCCAGTGTAGAATAAAACAACCCAAGAGTGTATAAACTCTACTTTTCATTGAACGGGATGGAAATTTGTCTAACATCCTAATGGCCAGTTGACCGCATTGGTATGCCAAACTAATGTCCCCTAGCCGGCACATAACTACGCCATAATAAAGGTAGGCAATACTTGCATAAGGCGAATTGCCATATTTAATGCACAGGTTGACCATCCTAAATGCCAGCAGCGGTACCAGGCGGGGTTTTCCCTGAACAGCAGTGCTGATAATCCCTGATAAAATCCGCATGGCTGCTTGTTGATTGGGATCTGTCATTTCTGGCAAGTTAGCTAAATCCTCAATTCGTTTCAACCCCAAGCTCAGTTTTGTCTTGATCAGTCCCGCCACAATATTTAGCGCGTTGGGGTTTTGAGGAAAAGAAATGCCTAACAGTTTCAGCACTTCCAGTCCTGTATTTAGTGCTTCTACAAGTCTAATTTGAGCATTGTAAGACTGGATTTGAAGTTCATAAACATTCATTTTTTCCAGTAAATTTTTAGCTTTTTCCAGTACGATATCGACCAGTTTTTTTGAATTTTCATAGTTGATGTTTAAGTATTCAGCTTCGGCTGTTGACTCGTAAATTGCTAATGTTAAGTCATACTGACTTTGCCAACAATCCGCTGGCAATAATTCCATAGCCACCCGCAAATACCTAACAGCAGCTTCATAAGCACTCGCGGCTTTTGCCTTGCGTCCAGCCGTTAAATTTAATCTTGCTAAATCAATTTTTTCGACTGACTGGCTAATCGTGTCAATTCCGACATTCAACTGATTGACAATATCAAAGATGTTTTCTTCGAGCTTTTCTGGTGGAGTATTATGTAACAGTAATTGACCGATTTTTAAATGGGTGGATTGCTTTTTGTCTTCGGGAATTAGGGAATATGCGGCTTGCTGGACGCGATCGTGCAAAAATTTATAACTAACCCGCGAAGTATCTAATTTGAGATTAATTGATTCGGCTCGATTAAAAACTAAAGGAATCCGATAAGCATCGCTCAATGGCAGAATTAACCCTGCTTGCAAAGCTGAATAAAGTTCAGTGGCTGTAGTATTAGCTGACTCTTCTCTGACAAGTGACAGCACATCTAGAGCAAATTTATCCCCCACACAAGCTGCTAATTTCAACATTTTTTGCGTGGCTGCGGGGAGTTTTTCAATGCGGCTGGCTACCAGTTCCACCACACTTTTATCGGTAATTCCAATGGCTTGAATTTCATCGATACTCCAATTCCAGCCCCCTTTATCTTCTTCATTGGTAACGGGAGATATCATGGGACTAAAGTCATATTTTAAAAGATTTTCTTGATAAAGTGCTTGGAGTAGTTGCGTCAAGAAAAAAGGATTGCCACCCGTTTTATTGCAGATTAACTCGGCTAGATTATTTACTTTTTCTCTGCAAGTGTTAAGTGTTTCAGCGATTAATTCAATCACATTTTCTAAATCCAGCGGTTGCAGCACGATATTGTTGACAACCGTACCCGTCTTTTCAATCTCTTCTAGAGTTTGAATTAAAGGATGAGTGGGACTAACTTCGTTATCTCTATAAGCACCGATTAGCAACAAATATTGCTGGTCAGGGTCAGTTATCAGTATTTGCATTAACTTTAATGTTGCTGAATCTGCCCACTGCAAATCGTCTAAAAAAATCACTAGCGGGTGTTCTTTTTGCGCGAAAACGCGAATAAATTCTTTGAATACTCGATTGAAGCGATTTTGCGATTCTACAGGGCCGATTTCTGGGACTTCTGGCTGTTTGCCAACGATTAATTCAAGTTCAGGAATTACATCGGCAATTACTTTACCGTTTGTTCCTAAAGCTGTTAAAATTTTAGTCCGCCATGTTTCTATAGAAGCAGCGCTTTCTGTTAGCAACTGGCGCAGTAGCGAGTTAAATGCTTGAATCAATGATGCGTAAGGAATATTTCGTTTAAATTGGTCAAATTTGCCGCTAATGAAGTAACCTTTTGAGCGAGTAATTGGTTTGCTAACTTCATTAACTACTGCTGATTTACCGATACCAGAATAACCAGATACTAGCATCAGTTCATTTGTGCCGGATGGGGGAAACTTTTCTTGAAAAGTTGTTAATTTTTCTAAGCAATTGTTAGTTAAACCCCCGCCTACTCGTTCAAATGCTGCTAATAGTTGGTTGACTTGATTTTCCCGACCGTACAATTTCTGGGGAATTAATAACTGACTGAGAATATCTAAGCGTCCGGGGGTAAAATCGGAAACTTTGCCAGTCGTTTCTAACTGATGCAAACAAATTTCTAAATCTGCTAACAACCCGGCTGCACTTTGATATCTATCTTCGGCATTTTTTGCCATCAATTTCATCACTATCTCTGAGATTGCGGCGGGGACTTGTGAATTCAACTGATGCGGTGAAATTGGTTGTCTGGCGATGTGGCTGTAAACTATTTCTAAGGGGTCACTGCTGGGGAAAGGCAGTTTACCTGTCAGCATTTCATACAAGGTAATTCCGAGAGAATAAAAATCGGTGCGGTAGTCGAGGGTGCGGTTCATTCTCCCGGTTTGTTCGGGAGACATATAAGCTAATGTGCCTTCGACGGAGTTGGGATTGTTAAATTGCGGGTTTTCTTTGTTCAGTTTTGTGGCAATGCCGAAGTCGGTGATTTTTACTTGTTTTGTTTGCGAGTTAATTATGATATTGCTGGGTTTGATGTCTTTGTGAATAATCTGATTTTGATGCAGGTATTCTAAGGCTTTGACGATTTGGACGGCGATGTTTAAAATTTCGTGAAGCGAAGCTATCCCGAAGGGAATCGCACTCAGCCTTTGTTGCTCGAGCACTTGTCCGAGAGATTCCCCGCCAAAATCTTCTAAAACCAGTCCTAATCGGTGGTCAAAGGTTTCGAGACTGATGGCTTTAACGATGTGTTTGCTATCTAAGTTTTTGCGGATTTGATATTCGTGTTTGAGGCGGGTAATCGCTTCGAGTGTCGGATATTCGGCTTTCAGGAATTTAAGAATAGTTGCTGACCGATAAGTTGGTGTCTGTCCGCGATAGATAATTGTTTCGACGCCTTCGTGCAGAATAGAGTCGATGCGGTATTCAGAGAAAGTTAACATAAGTTAATTTAAAAATTAACAGGATCTAAGTCTCATTATTATAACATTAAGTTACCTGGGCTTTGTGTGATCCCGATCGTGTATTTTTTAATCGCATCACAAGTAAAATACACCAAATATGGGCGCTTTAAGTTGGGAGTTGCACGTTGACTCGCAACGTGCAACTCCCAACTTAAATAAATTTTCAAGGCTGATTTTCAATCGTTTACTACCGTAACTTCACTGACATGAATAATTGATTCGGGTTCCGGTAAAATGCGGACGCGGGCAAATTTCAAACCGCTGACTCCTTGTTGTGATTCTACCGTGCCCGTCTGAACTTTTGGTTCTACCCAACCTTCGCGAGACAAGTAGCGCAAGTATTGTTGGTACTCTTCCCATTCGTCTTCGGTTGAATAAACTACCGTTAACATTCCCGGCTGGGTAATCCGCTCTTGTGCGTCTTTGTCAACGGCTTTTTCGATCCGCTTTTTCACGAGTTCGTAGCGGATGTCGCGAGTGCTTTTTACGTCCAACATTTTTGGCTCTTCATTAGCTAGTATGCTAAACTAACAATCAAACTGCCAAGTAAGCAAACATCTAACTCGGAAGTTTTCAAAGTTTCTAAATCCGTAAGCAGAACGTTTAATCAACTTGAGCTTATTGTTGATGCCTTCGACAACACCACTCGTAGTCTTATAATCGAAGTAAGCAATAATCTCATCTAGCAAACGAATAATAGACCTCTTGCAAAAGTCATTCTGTAAGGCTAAGTTCATAGTTATAGATGCCTGCAATCAGGTTGAAGCTTAAACCAAATCTACGTCGGCGATTTCGGTAACGTTCCGACAAAATCCGAAAAATTTTCAGCCTCCTATTAACGTGTTCAATAATAATTCGTTGGCTTGCCAGAGTACGGTTTTCCTGCCGTTGAACCTGAGATAAATTAGAGCTTTTGGGCTTTTTAGTAGGGATCTGACTATTGGCATGAAGTTTGGCAATTCCTTGATAACCCTTGTCACGCCAAAGCTTAATTGTAGTGGCTAGCCTGACTTTACTGAAGAATGAATAGTCACAAGGAATGCCTTCTGCCTTTACCACGAAGCTCTGCAGATAATTGCTCCCGTCTTTTGATTGACCACTAATTGCGACTTCAATGTATGATACTTCTTTTTGCCGGAAAACACTTGTGGTTGTTTTTTTTTGGACGCTCGACTGGGCTTTCGGTCACATCGACCACAACTACTTCTAAAACTGAGTCCGGTTGCAGCAGTGCTTTCTTTCCGGGTAAGCTAAACCGACCTGAACGAATTAATGTTTCCTCTACGTGTCTGACGATCCTAAACGCAGTGGATTCATTGATGTTCCAGCTTTGAGCAATGTGAAAGTAGGTACGGTACTCTCGCCAATATTGTAATGCCAGCAGTACCTGGGAATCGGTGCTCAGTTTAGGCGGGCGACCGGGTTTGCGTTTCTGAAGTTGCTGTTGTTCGCTTTACTGACACCATTTCATCAAAAGTTGTAGACCCAACGCCAAAGAATCGCTTGAAGGCTTCTGGCTTTAAACTTTGCACTTGTTCGTAAGTCATCAGTTTTTCCTCTCAATCACCTTACTATTGCCCGGCGTTGGGGACTTTTGCAAGAGGTTTTTTGTGGAACAGGCCCGAAAGCCTGTTCATGAAAATGGTGCAACATATGAATTAACTCAACGGCAGGGCGATCGTAAATTCCGTCCCTTGACCCACAACAGAATCACAACTAAAACACCCGCCGTGGGTTTCTACCACAATTTGGCGGCTGATAGACAACCCCAACCCCGTACCTTTCCCAACACCTTTGGTAGTGAATAAATGGTCAAAAATATGCGCTAAAATTTCTTCGGGAATTCCCCTGCCATTATCTCTAATCTTAATCACAACAGTTTGATTTTCATCATCCATCTCTGTTTTGATGGTAATGATATTAGGCGCCAGTTTAATCTCCGCAAAACTCCGAACTTTATTTGCTTCCTCAAAACAGTCGATCGCATTTGCCAAAATATTCATAAACACCTGATTCAACTGTCCCAAATAACACTTAACTTTCGGGATATTGCCATACTCCTTAACTACTTGAATCAGCGGACGGTCTTGATTTGCTTTCAATCGATGCTGTAAAATCATTAAAGTGCTATCAATTCCCTGATGGATATCTGCCGACACTTTTCGGGTGGTGTCCGCACGGGAGAACGTGCGGAGAGAAGTGCTAATATTGCGAATGCGATCGCACCCAACTTTCATCGACCCCAGCATTTTCGGTAAATCTTCTATAAGATACTCTAAATCGATATCCTCAGCATCCTGTGCGATTTTTGAGCTAGGATTAATCACTTCTTCCTGATATAACTTCAAGTGGCTAATTAAATCGCCCACAGCCGCATTAGCTTCGGTAATATTCCCCGAAATAAAACCGACTGGATTGTTAATTTCGTGAGCGACACCAGCAACCAGATTGCCCAGAGCAGACATTTTTTCACCTTGAATTAGCTGCAATTGTGCTTGTTGCAGTTCATTGAAAGATTTTTCTAACTGTTGAGATTTCTCTTGCTCGCGCGCGTACAAACCAGCATTTTCTACAGCAATAGCAACTTGAGAAATTAACACTTTGAAGACTTCTACTCTCTCTGCTGTAAAAGCTCCTACTGTCAAAGCATTTTCTAGATAAATTATTCCCCGCCGCTGAGATTGATAAATTATCGGCAAACAGAGAATTGATTTTGGTTGATATTTCTGAATATAGGTATCTACCTTAAAAGGTTCGGCGACAGTCGCATTGTCTAAAACCAGATGCTTTTGACTGCGGTGTACGTAATTAATCACAGACAGGGGAACATCTTGACGATTTTCTACGGGAATAGAGGGTAAAAGTGTTACTTTATCATCCGCAAAACTGCCAGTAGCTTCTATGCAGAGGATATCGTCTTTTAGCAGCAGCAGCACTACTTTTTGAGCCGCCGCATTTTCTAAAATAATTTTGATTAATTTTGTCAACAATTTTTCTAGAACAATTTCACCGTTAATGGCTTGCGCCGACTTAATAAAAGTAGCTAAGTCTAAGAAATCGCCTAAACTACTACTGGTAGTATTTCCAGTGGTAGTGCGGGTGACATCGAGGGTTGGGGTTTGAATTGCGCGCGTCTGTGCTGCTAAGAAAGGATGTATTGATTCTAAGTGTTTAACTTTAGCTATGGCTCCCCAATGGATATATCCATAATAGGCTTTAGTCAGATATGCTTGAGAAACTATCTCTTTACCCAAAGCTTGATAAAATTCTCCTGCTAATTCATAGGCTAATGCTTCCTCTTGAATGTAACCGTTTTTGGCGGCTCCATCAATTGCGCGATCGTACAATTCCATTGCTTCAGTATTTTGCCCCAAAACTCGCGCTGTTTCCGCTGCTACCAAGTCGTATTTGTGTTGATAGTTCATCGGAGCATGAACTGCCCATTTTTTCATCGTTTTTTGGTTCTGTACAACTTTTTCCAGATATTGCTTTTGCTCCCCTTTGTCCGCTTGGGGATACAAAGCGAGAAGAGTGAGAGAGGAGTAAAAATTATTTAGGGACACTACATAAAATCCGGCTGCAACTTCTTCATATTTCTCAAATAACCTTGAGTTTTCCAAGGCTGTCGCGTAGTTTCTAAAGATAAAATTAAGCTGAGTTTTGACATTATAAACCACACTAACTAAAAAAAAGCTTTGAGATTCTATTAAAACCGGGAGTGTTTTTAATTCATTAAAGTTATCGCCGACTAAATGGCAGGGTTCGACAGCTTGACCGCGCAAATTGAGGGCTGTCTGCCTGCCTATACTTATATAAGGTACAGCAAATTCTAGTTGAGATTGCTGCATTAGTTTCATATATTTACCAGTCTCCTGCTCCACCAAATCTAGAGGCTCTCCTATCGACAGTTTTTTGAAAGAATATTCACCTATAGAATAACCAGCATATTCCAACTCTCCAGTTTCCATCCCAGTTTGAAAACCTTCTTTTAGATCGCCTAATCCTGACTTGACAGAGGCTTTCCAGTGGTTAATAAAAGAACCAAAGGTTGCATAAACTCTACTTTTGATTGAACGGGATGGAAATTTGTCTAACAGCCTAATTGCCAGTTGACCGAATTGGTATGCCAAACTAATGTCCCCTAGCTTGCACATAATTACGCCATAATAAACGTAGGCAATACTTGCATAAGGCGAATTACCATATTTAATGCACAGCTTGACCATCCTAGATGCCAGTAGCGGTACCAGGCGGGGCTTGGTCGGAACAGCACTGCTGAGAATCCCTGATAAAATCCGCATGGCTGCTTGTTTTTCGGGATCGATCATTTCTGGCAAGTTAGCTAAATCCTCAATTCGTTTCAATCCTAAGCTCAGTTTTGTATTAATCAGTCCCGCCACAATATTTAGCGGCTTGGGATTTTGAGGAAAAGAAATGCCTAACAGTTTCAGGACTTCCAGTCCTGTATTGAGTGCTTCTACAAGTCTATTCTGGGCGTTATAAGACTGAATTTGAAGTTCATAAACATTAACTTTGTCCAGTAATTTTTTAGATTTTTGCAGTACAATATCAACCAGCTTTTTTGAATCTTCATAGTTGATGTTTAAGTATTCAGCTTCGGCTGTTGACTCGTAAATTGCTAATGTTAAGTCATACTGACTTTGCCAACAATCCGCTGGCAGTAATTCCATAGCCACCCGCAAATACCTAACAGCAGCTTCATAAGCACTCGCGGCTTTTGCCTTGCGTCCAGCAGTTAAATTTAATTTTGCTAACTGCATCTTTTCTGCTGGCTGGCTAATCGTGTCAATTCCGACATTCAACTGATTGACGAGATCGAAGATGTTTTCTTCTAGCTTGTCTGGTGGAGTATTCTGTAACAGTAATTGACCAATTTTTAAATGGGTGGATTGCTTTTGGTCTTCGGGAATTAGCGAATATGCGGCTTGCTGAACGCGATCGTGCAAAAATTTGTAACTAACCCGCGAAGTGTCTAACTTGAGATTGATTGATTCGGCTCGATCGAAAACTAAAGGAATGCGATAAGCATCGCTCAAGGGCAGAATTAATCCTGCTTGCAAAGCTGAATAAAGTTCAGTAGCTGTAGTATTAGCTGACTTTTCGCTAACAAGTGACAGCACATCTAGAGCAAATTTATCTCCCACGCAAGCTGCTAGCTTCAAGGCTTCTTGCGTGGGTTCGGGCAGCTTTTCAATGCGAGAAGCTACCAGTTCCACCACACTTTTATCGGTAATTCCAATGGCTTGGATTTCATCGATACTCCAATGCCAGCCACTTTGACTTCCCTCATTTGTAACGTAATTAAATTTAAATGTTAAAAGAGAGTCTTGATAAAGTGCTTGAAGTAATTGGGTCAAGAAAAAAGGATTGCCGCCCGTTTTATTCCAGATTAACTCGGCTAGATTTGTTACTTTTTCTGTGCAAGTGTTAAGTGTTTCAGTGACTAATTGAGTCACATTTTCTAAATCCAGCGGTTGCAGCACGATATTGTTGACAACCGTACCCGTCTTTTCAATCTCTTCTACAGTCTGAATTAAAGGGTGGGTCGGACTAACTTCATTGTCTCGATAGGCACCGATTAGCAACAAATATTCTTGGTCAGGGTCAGTTATCAGTATTTGCATCAACTTTAATGTTGCTGAATCTGCCCACTGCAAATCGTCTAAAAAGATAACTAGGGGGTGTTCTTTTTGGGCGAAAACGCGAATAAATTCTTTGAATACCCGATTGAATCGATTTTGAGATTCTACGGGGGCGAGCTCTGGGACTTCTGGCTGTTTGCCGATGATTAATTCAACTTTGGGAATTACGTCGGCAATTACTTGGCCGTCGGTTCCCAGTGCTGTTAAAATTTTAGTGCGCCATATTTCTAATGAAACTGCACTTTCTGTGAGCAATTGCCGCAGCAAGGAGTTAAATGCTTGGATTAATGAGGCATAAGGAATGTTGCGTTTTAATTGGTCAAATTTGCCGCTGATGAAGTAACCTTTTGACCGGGTAATGGGTTTGCTAACTTCGTTGACTACGGCTGATTTACCGATGCCTGAGTAGCCTGATACTAGCATTAATTCGCTGCTTCCTGATGCGGGCTGGTTTTGTTCTAAGGTTGCTGGTTTTCCTAACAAGTTGTTAGCTAAACCCGCTCTTACACGTTCAAATGCTGCTAGCAATTCATTAACCTGATTTTCCCGACCGTACAATTTTTGAGGGATTAACAATTGGCTGAGAATATCTAAGCGTCCGGGCATGAAGTCGGCAATTTGTCCGGTGGTTTCTAACTGATGCAAACAATTTTCTAAGTCTGCTAACAATCCGGCCGCACTTTGATATCTATCTTCGGCATTTTTTGCCATCAATTTCATTACTATCTCTGAGATGGCGACAGGTATTTCTGAATTGATTTGATGGGGATATATTGGTTGAACAGCGATGTGGCTATAAACTATTTCTAAGGGGTCGTTGCTGGGGAAAGGCAATTTTCCTGTCAGCATTTCATATAATGTGATGCCAAGGGAATAAAAGTCTGTGCGGTAGTCGAGGGTGCGGTTCATTCTCCCGGTTTGTTCGGGTGACATATAGGCTAAGGTTCCTTCGACGGAGTTGGGATTGTTAAATTGCGGGTTTTCTTTGTTCAGTTTTGTGGCAATGCCGAAGTCGGTGATTTTTACTTGTTTTGTTTGCGAGTTAATTATGATGTTGCTGGGTTTGATGTCTTTGTGAATAATGTGCTGAAAATGCAGGTATTGTAAGGCTTTGACTATTTGAATGATGATGTTTAAATTTGCTTGCAGACTCAACGTCTCTTTTTCCAGCAGTTTTGCGAGGGATTCCCCGCCAAAGTCTTCTAACACGATTCCTAATCGGTGGTCAAATGTTTCGAGACTGATGGCTTTGACGATTTGTTCGCTGTCTAAATTTTGGCGGATTTGATATTCGTGTTTGAGCCTGGTAATGGCTTCGAGTGTGGGATATTCGGCTTTGAGGACTTTCAGAATTGCTGCTGGCCCGTCTGTCGGTGTTTGTCCGCGATAGATTATTGTTTCGACGCCTTCGTGCAGAGTAATATTGATTTGGTATTTGGAGAATTTCAACATAACTTGAATTATTAATTACAGGAGCTAATTTTTATTAGATTAACACTACTTTATCTGGATTTGCTGTGATTCAGATCGTGTATTTTTCGCTACCCAATCACACCGAAGATACACTAAGTGACAACGCGGCAGTGTTCGCGAGTGTCAACAAAAATCTTAAATGTAATATCGGTCTTGTGTGTGAGTCCAGAATGATTTCGCTCCGCCATTTTTAAGGATTGGAGCGATCGCACTGCGCTTAAAATAGGAGGGGATGGGAGCGATCGCACTCCGCCTTAAACAGGCAATTGAGCTGGTTCTCAATCGGTAACAACCGTTACTTCACAGATAGTAGAAAGTGATTCTGGTTCCGGCAAAATACGCACGCGGGCAAATTTCAAACCGTTGACTCCTTGTTGTGATTCTACCATGCCAGTCTGAATTTTTTGTTCTACCCAACCTTCGCGAGACAAGTAGCGCAAGTATTGTTGGTACTCTTCCCATTCGTCTTCGGTTGAATAAACTACCGTTAACATTCCTGGCTGGGTAATCCGCTCTTGTGCGTCTTTGTCAACGGCTTTTTCGATCCGCTTTTTCACGAGTTCGTAGCGGATGTCGCGAGTGCCTTTTACGTCAAACATTTTTTCGGTGTTTTCGTTGTGAAAAATGTCGATCGTGGTATTCTGCACTAAGACTAAATGTGTGAGTTCCATGTTAATTTGAGACTCGGCTTGCAAGCGAAAAACTGCGCGGGCACAGTCGCAAATTGCTCGCAGTTGTTCGTACCGCAAACTGTGCAGGTGAAACGGGCTGAATTTGGGGTCGATCGATTTTCCTGCATAAATCATGTGATCGATGCCGTCGGTGCATTCGATGTCACAGTAGTGGGGGAGAATTTGCTGCATTTTTTCTTGCCAGCGGGCCCAGATTTCTTGGAGTTTGGTGCTGATTAGGTTTAGCATTTGGTCGTAGCGGGTACGATCGCTGTAAACGCAGTTGTGTTCGTTTTCACAGGCTGCTCGGTAAGCTTCAACTGCTGCCTGAACCCTGGGGGCACACTGCACAAAATAGTCAAAATATACTTCTAAACGGTTGTTTAAATATTCGGTTGCTCGCACCTCCATATCGACTGTTACTTTTTGTTTTAAATGCTGGATGTAGTCGAGCAAATCGAGCCGCAGTTGCTCGCCGAGGTGGGTAGTTTGTGTTTCGCAAACGGCATCGGCTACGACTAAACCTAAGCGGAATTGTTCGAGCAAATCAGTTTGAATGGCTCGGTTTCTTTCGTCGCTAGAACCGCGAATGTCCGAAATTCCGTACAGCGGATGAACCTCAGCAAATACGATTGTTTCTGGGGGCAGTCCCCAACTTCGCCTTTCTGCTTCTTGGGCGAACCGCCACTCGACTGCGGGGTGGATGTTGTGAATGTGGGTAAACCGCTCTTGGATGGCTTGCCGCAGGGCTGCAATGAAGGCGGGAATGAGTTCTTGGGCGTGTTGAGCGTCAATGCCGTTGAAGTGGTTGGGCCGATCGCACAACAGCCCCACGACACCCAAAATCCGCTGCCCGCACCCCTCGCGGGTGACAGATTTGACTACCAGCGGTATCAGCAGCATCGATCGAGTCCCCATTTTCCGCAAAGTTCGATCGCACTCGGTTTCGCAGTCCCTGCGCAAGTCTGGCACGTTCCAAACTTGATTTGCTGCTGTGGCCTTCAAAAAGTGAGAAGCTTCTAGGGAGTGCATTGAATAAAGAATCGGCTGCAAATGTTGGCCGTCTTTTGCAATTAATAGCTGTACCTGATCGCCGTCGGGCCGCAGCAGCAAAGTGCCGTCAGCATTGAAGAGCGATCGCAAACACCGATCGATTTTCTCAAATTTGTCTGGCCCCAGCATCGAATCTCGATCGATCAATAACTGAGTCAGCCGCCGAATTTGCTCCTGCACGGTGACATCAAAACCTTCTAGCAGCAGCAAACCTTCTACGCGGTAATTATCCAAGTGCAATCGATCGGCTAAATTTTCTAGTTGATTCGGCTGCATCAGCCAAGCTTCCCGTTCCGCAACAGGCATTAATCTTAAAGAAATATCCGCAAATTCATCTATTTTTGAGTCAATTCGAGTAATTTTTAACTGTTCCGAACCCAGCCAAAACTCAATAAATCTGGGTTCTCGGCGTTTGGGGTTTTTTACACTCGCCGTGACGGGTTCGTCTAGCACCCGCAAACCGTCGATGTCAATTTGATAATATTGCTTAAATACCCAGTGCAAAAGGTGGTTGCGGTACAATTGTTCTGCTGTTTTGCCGCCCCAATCCTCGAACAGTTCCAGCAGAGTGATGTCAGTTTCTGCAAACCAACCGTTGGTAGATTGAGTTGCCAAGGACGTTCCCTCCCAACCGGCCAAGCGACAAAATGCCGCGTTAGCATAACGCAGGGCAAAAGTTCCCGGTTCCATTACTGCGATTAAAACGCGGCGGTCGCCGAGAAATTGAAACAGTCGCTTTAAATCTTGTTTCCACGTTTTCAAGCATTCAATTTCAGCAGGTTGGCTGGGTACTTGACCCGCCAAAGCTTCCAGTAGCTGTTCTATACTTGGTTCGCTCGGCAGATTGTGACTGTCTTGCTCTGTTGGGGTGATATCTGTCGCTGGCAGTGATTTTACGGAGTTGTTGTTGTTTTGATGGGCAGACGATTTAGGAGTAGACATGAGTAAAACACCTGAAAGCAGTGGATTTTGCCAAAAAACGTCAGCGATCGGCGATTATGGCTTTGTAAAGAGCTTAGATCCTGTTTGTAAAGTTTGTGTGTGGGTATGGAAAACTGGATGTTTTCTCGGACGATGGCCCCAGGGGCTTTGACTTTTCTCCACAAACAACCTCTCAGCCTCGACGTTATAGGTGATATTAACGTGTTTACCGCGTGGGGGGTAACACCCATTATAAGCGGTAGATACTAGCGGATAGTGTCAGCAACTAATGCTATTTGACTCAGAGGTGAGATATATAGCAGCTTTGGGTTGAATGAGGCACAGCCCTGGTAATTGGTAATTGGTAATTGGTAATTGATAATTGGTAATTGGTAATTGGCAAGCAGGTGACAAGTCACTAATCTAGTAAATAAAAATTGGCAAACAATCCAAATAAACTTGCTATTTCGCAATCCAAGAATTAAAATATATAATACAGCTAACAGCATTTGTGAAAGGACATAGTTATGGCTTTAACGACTAACAATCTCATCGGGGATTTGACTGGATTTCCTGTATTTGCGGGCGGGGGACCGCGTTTTTTGGGATTCGCTACATCCGATGAAATTGACGTAGAGGATGGAAGTTTGTCGTCTTTTCCTTGGGGAGTTTGGGGACTCGACGGCAACGATACTATAGGAGGTTCGTCGGATTCCAACGAACGGCTGTTAGGAAATAACGGCAATGATGTTATCGGCGGTGGCGGCGGAAATGACATAATTTACGGCGGTAAAGATAACGATCGCCTGGATGGAAATGATGGCAACGACGTAGTTAGGGGCGACGCCGGAAATGACATTATCTTTGGAGGGTTCGCGAACGATATCCTGCGGGGAGGGCAAGGAGACGACGATTTAGACGGCAATGAAGGCAACGATTTTTTGGCTGGCGATCGGGGAGTTGACGTGCTCACGGGGCGAGCCGGTGCTGACATATTTGTGCTCAGAAGCAACGAAGGATTTGGAGTCAATGGAGCCGATATCATTACAGATTTTAGGTTTGACGATGGCGATCGCATCGGTTTGACTGACGGTTTAACAGAACTAGACCTTTTCTTTGAAAACGACAATCTAATCGCTTACGAAAACGACGGATTTGTAAATGATATGGTGATTCGCAACCGAAGAGACGGACTGATTTTGGGAGTAGTTTTAAATGTGGATAACTTTGAACTTGTCGGTGCATTTGAACAGGCAAGTCCATTTGCTTTGGCAATTAATGGTTCTCAATTCCAGTTTTTGGCTTAGTTATTTGTAGGGAATTATAGGGGCGATATACCTAGTCCCGGGTAGGGGACACGGCAGTGCCGTGTCCCTACATATCGCGGAAAATCTATCTCTAAGCAACCCTACTTTGCAGAATTGATATTAAAACAGTTATCCCTTTAGATATTTATTTACGTTCCCGCACGCAAAAACCGAGTTTGATGGGGAAAATACTGCGTCGAAGCCTTAGCTGGAGCTATAATTATTTTTTTGAAAAATGCCTAGAAAGGCCGAAAAAAAAGCTTTGAAAGTGTTTCTGGAGGCAGTGCGAGGTTGTTAACCTAGAACATCTACAACTAAAGTAGGGCATAGTAATGCTGGCAATGGCGGAAATATACGAAATGTACGAAATGTCAGGTATAATGAATTGCGTAAACTCCAGCTTCTCCCTAATCTATGGATATTGCTGAAGTTTTAACACTGGCAGATGAGCTAATTTTTGCTAAGACGGAAAAGCATTTAGATTACCTGCAAGAAGCTATTCTGCGGGGAACGTTACAAGACACAACTTACACGCAAATTGCTCAAGAAGTTTACTCAAGTCCAAGTCATGTCAGAAATGTCTGATCACAACTTTGGAAAATACTTTATCAAGGATTGAAAAAAGATATTACTAAAACAAATTTTAGGACTGTATTAGAAAAGACAAATTTTTATAATTATCAATTGGCTATTAT
The DNA here is from genome assembly GCF_036701825.1 of Microcoleus sp. MOSTC5. Taxonomy (NCBI): domain Bacteria; kingdom Bacillati; phylum Cyanobacteriota; class Cyanophyceae; order Oscillatoriales; family Microcoleaceae; genus Microcoleus; species Microcoleus sp. MOSTC5. Next base: position 50,207 of record NZ_JAUBRK010000051.1, read on the forward strand.
TAAAAATGTAACAGGCGAGAAGATAACTGTTAATCATAACCTTAACGTTTGTCGTGAAAAAGCCCGATCGCCCACTTCGCCCCACAACCCCCAACCCACAGCAAAACAGCCCCGCATCGACTTAGGCGACGCACCAGAAATCTCGACATTTTTCGATCGCACATCCGAACTTTCCACCATCAAACAATGGATTTTGGAAAACCGCACCCGTCTCATCAGCATCTTAGGATTAAGCGGAAGTGGCAAAAGTGCGATCGCACTCCAACTAATCCAACACATTCAATATGAATTTGACTGTATTATCTGGCGAATCCTCTGCGACGCACCACCCCTCCAAACCCTCCAAACCGACTTAATTAAATTCCTCTCGCAGCAGCAAGAAACCGAATTACCAGATTTAATCGACTATTTGCGTTCCTACCGCTGTCTAATTGTACTCGATGACGTGCAAACAATCTTCAGCAGCAAACAACTAGCAGCAAACTACAAACAAGGCTATGAAATTATGGCACTTTCTTCAAACAAATAGCAGAATCATGTCACAACAGTTGCTTAGTTTTGCTCAGTTGGGAAAAACCCAGAGAAATTGCATCATTAGAAGGCGATCGCAAAAATTGTCAAACATTGCAACTCAATGGTTTAGGCGAACCAGCAAGAGAAATATTCACATAAAAAGGCCTAGCCGAATCTCAAAACTGGTCAGAATTGATAGACCTTTACCGAGGCAACCCCTTGTGGTTAAATATAGTATCTGCTGCAATAAAAGACTTATTTAGTGGCCAAATTTCGGATTTTTTATCCTATGGTAGCCTAGTTTTAGGAGACTTAGAATATTTATTGCACCAACATTTTCAGCGCTTGTCAGAAAGCGAAAAACAAGTAATGTCATGGTTAGCAAATCAAATCAAAGCAGTCGAAATCTCCAAAAAGGCAGCTCTTCTGGAATTATCCCCTTCAGAATTCCTAAAAGCCGTCGAATCATTGAGACGCAGGTCATTAATCGAAAAAGTCCAAAAAGGCGATCGCGCCATCTTCACAGTCCAACCAGCGATCGCAGAATACATAAAAACTCACATCTTATAGCAGTTTTAAGAACAGGCAAGATGCCTGTTCCACAACACATGAATAATTTGCTTGTGGGGTGGGCTTCTAGCCAGCCCTGAAAGGATTATTGAAAAATTAGCAAAACATTAATCCAAACAGCCCCATTTAGCCCTAAAATAAAAAAGACTGACTAGCCTACATTGCCCTATGTTTGAAGCCCTCGCCGATCGACTCGAATCCACCTGGAAAAAACTGCGCGGACAAAATAAAATCTCCGAGTCCAACATCCAAGACGCGCTCAAAGAAGTCCGCCGCGCCCTCCTGGAAGCCGATGTCAACCTCCAAGTAGTCAAAAACTTCATCGGAGAGGTCGCAGCCAAAGCACAAGGCGCAGAAGTCGTTTCAGGCGTCCGTCCCGACCAACAATTCATCAAAATCGTCCACGACGAACTCGTGCGCGTCATGGGGGAGACCAACGTACCCCTCGCCACAGCCGAATCCGGGCCCACAGTTATCCTGATGGCGGGTTTGCAAGGAACAGGGAAAACCACCGCTACCGCCAAACTAGCGCTGCACCTCCGCAAACAAAATCGTACCGCACTGCTAGTCGCAACCGACATTTATCGACCTGCGGCGATCGATCAATTGCTCACACTCGGCAAACAAATCGACGTACCAGTATTTGAATTAGGCAAAGACATTGACCCCGTAGAAATTGCCCGCCAAGGCATCGAACACGGCAAACAAATCGGCATTGATACCATCATCGTCGATACAGCAGGCCGCCTGCAAATCGACCAAGACATGATGGCAGAATTGGCCCGCATCAAACAAACAGTACAACCACACGAAACGCTGTTAGTTGTTGATGCCATGACCGGCCAAGAAGCAGCAAATTTAACCCGCACCTTTCACGAACAAATTGGCATTACCGGCGCAATCTTAACCAAATTAGACGGCGACAGCCGCGGCGGTGCAGCCTTATCCGTCCGGCAAATATCCGGCGCGCCGATTAAATTTGTCGGCGTCGGCGAAAAAGTGGAAGCCTTGCAACCATTTTATCCCGATCGCATGGCATCGAGAATACTCGGCATGGGCGATGTCTTGACGCTAGTAGAAAAAGCGCAAGAAGAATTCGACATCGCCGACGCCGAAAAAATGCAAGAGAAAATGCTCACGGCAAAGTTTGACTTTACCGACTTTCTCAAGCAGACCAGACTGTTAAAAAATATGGGTTCCCTCGGCGGCATCATGAAAATGATTCCGGGGATGAACAAACTCTCAGACGAACAAATGCGGCAGGGAGAAGTGCAGCTAAAACGCACCGAAGCCATGATTAATTCGATGACAGTTGAAGAACGCCGGAACCCCGAACTTTTAGCAAGTTCTCCATCCCGCCGCCGCCGCATCGGCAAAGGCGCGGGCTACGCTGAAAACGACGTAACTAAGCTGGTGAGCGACTTCCAGAAAATGCGCACCATGATGCAGCAAATGAGTCAAGGCAACTTCGCCGGAATGCCCGGAATGCCCGGAATGCCCGGAATGGGCGGCCCCGGAATGCAGCCCGGTGCCCGCGGCTATATGGGTGCCCAGCAGAAGAAGAAAAAGAAAAAAGATAAGCCCAAGAAAGGTTTCGGACAGTTGTAAAAAGTGGGGGCGGGTTTCACCAACAATAATTGCCTAAAACCGATAATCTTGTAAACCTGCCCCCACCCAGTCCGAGATTCCTTTATTAGTATTGGTGGAATATGTAAGAACTATCAAACTTTAACTCTTTTCTTGTTGCCAGTTTCTACCTGAAAAAAGCCTGCTACTCAACCAGAAACCCTATCTATAAAATTGCCAAATTCGATCGGGCTTCTTGTCAGTAGCGAGCAATTCGAGGCCCTAGCATTGGCAAATCCGGACTTGAGATTAGAGAGAACCGCAGAAGGAGAATTAATAGTGAATCCACCTAGAGTAGGAGAATCAGGTCAGAGAAACCTTAGTATCAGTACGCAACTAGGCAACTGGTGCGAAACACACTAAGATTTAGGAGAAGGCTTTGACTCTTCTACTGGATTCATCCTCCCCAACGGTGCTCGCCTTTCTCCCGATGTTTCCTGGGTGAGTCGAACTCGCTGGGAAGCCTTGACACCAAAACAGCGCAAAGGCTTTGTTACCCTGTGTCCCGACTTTGTAGTAGAATTGCGATCGGCATCCGATAGTCTCTCCACCCTTCAAACTAAGATGCGGGAATATATGGACAACGGCGCCAGATTGGGCTGGTCGATCGATCGGCAAAACAGGCAAATAGAGATTTATCGACACCAAGCAGAAGTAGAAATATTAATCAATCCTGCCGAGTTATCTGGGGAAGACGTATTGCCAGGATTTGTGTTGAATTTAAGGCAAGTAATGATTATTTTGGGGTAAGAAAACGGCATTGCCGTGTCCTCCGGTATTGTTTTTTTAACTTTTGGAAAATAGACGCATTTTGGCGATCGATCGGTTTACCGAAAATTCCTTTTCAACGAGGTAAACTAGATGTGATGCCAGCTTAATAGCCCTATTTTTCTGCCTAATAGTTCGGTTGCCTTGAAGCTGTCTACAGCTTTAGAAAATAAATATCCTTGCCCCAACTCACACCCCAACTCTCGCAGTTTCTGTAGCTGTGTTGGCGTTTCTATACCTTCTGCCACGATATCCATACCTCGGCTGCGAGCCAGCGTCACGATCGTCTGAATAATTTCTACGCCACTGTTGTCTGCCCCAATGCGGCTGACAAAAGAGCGGTCAATCTTTAAAGTATCAATGGGAAACTCGTGTAAGCGGCTTAAAGAAGAGTAGCCCGTGCCAAAGTCGTCGATACACAACAGAATGCCTAGAGCTTTTAGCTGCTTCAACATCTTTTCTTCCCTTGATACTGTTTCTAAAATGCAACTTTCAGTAATCTCTAGTTTGAGAGAGTAGCTTGGAATTCTAGTCTGCTGCAAAAGCTCCTCAATTCGATTGAGTAGGTTTACTTGCTTGAGCTGCACGGCGGAAAGATTGACATTAATCGCCAAGGGAGGTGTTTGGGGAAACTGTTGCTGCCAAATACTCATCTGGTGACAAGCTTCCTGCAAAACCCACCACCCCAGTTCATTGATCAAACCAGTTTCTTCCGCCACAGGGATAAACTCGGCAGGCGGGTAGATCTTACCAGATGGGTGATACCAGCGCACCAAAGCTTCAAAGCCACTGAGTTGCCCCGTACAAAGCGAGACAATTGGCTGGTAGTGAAGGCAAAATTCTTGTAGCGCGATCGCCCTTCTCAAGTCATTCTCCAACTGCAAGCGCGTCATCGCAACAGTTTGCATCGCTGGATCGAAAACTTCGTAACGCCCTCTGCCTTCAGCTTTAGCATAATACATTGCGATATCCGCATCTCTGAGCACGTCTTCTGGGCGATCGTAACCCATTGTGCTCAGAATAATGCCAATGCTGACCTGAGTAAATACTTCATAATCATTCAAATTAAACGGCTGCCTTAATTGGTTTTGGATGCGTTCGGCCACCCTGATTGGTTCATCAAGATCTTTAATATCTTCTAGCAAGAGCACAAATTCATCTCCTCCAAACCGCGCAACTACATCTGTGTGGCGTAAAGAAGCTTGCAGTTGACGAGCAACGCTTTTTAGTAATTCATCCCCAACCAAATGTCCGAGGCTATCATTGACAACTTTAAAGCGATCGAGGTCAATAAATAGCACCGCATATAAATAATCTTTACGTCTGTATGACAAGTCGATCGCCTGTTGGAGGCGATTCATAAACCAAGCACGGTTGGGCAAATCCGTTAGTGCGTCGTGAAAAGCATCATGTCCTAATTTTTTTTCCCTTTGCAACAACAGAACTTGAGCCTGTTGAAGCTCGTTGCAGGCTTGTCTAAGTTCAGCCGTTTGAGAAGCCACCCGTTCCTCTAATTCAAAAGTGAGTTTCTGCAAGGCGGCTTCCGCCTCTTTTCGGGCTTCAATTTCCTCTTTGAGAAGCACATTTTGCTCTTCCAGGGTCTTGGTCAAATTTCGCAGTCTCAGGTGTAGCTGCACGCGGGCTAGGACTTCCTCTTGCTGAAAGGGTTTGGTGATATAATCTACTGCCCCCATTGACAGACCTTTAACCTTATCCACGCGATCGGTAAGACATGTCATAAAAATCACAGGGATATCTTTCGTTGCCACCGATGCTTTTAAGCGGTAGCAGGTTTCAAACCCATCTATCCCCGGCATCATCACATCTAACAATATGATATTTGGCGAAACTTCTTGTAGCTTTTCAATAGCACTTTCCCCATCCTTAGCAACTAAAACCTTGAAGCCTGACTCCTTAAAAAAATCGAACAGAAGTTTGAGGTTATTCGGGTGATCGTCAACAATTAAAATTACATTGTCTTTTGGGGTAAGCATTTTATTTTCCAAAATGTGTTTTTACAAAAGCTAGTATTTCTTTTTCTTCAAAATTTTTGGCAAATTGCAATAGTTTGTTAGCAAAGGGTAGATAGTTGCCGTGTATCTGCTTGAGTCTATTGGCTTCCTGCTCCACAGCTTCAATATCGCCGATTCGAGCCGCATTAAATAGCGCTACAAGCTCTGTTGATGGCGGTATCACCAGCTCACCACTTTGAACATTTAATAAATTAGTGAAACCTTCCTGCTGTTCGTTCGCCAAATCAGCAGGTTGCTCGTAAATCCATTCTATTTGCAAGTAAATCTTTAATACTTCTAGCAATTCTTCTACTTGGATAGGCTTTGACAGGAACTCGTTACAACCTGCTTCTTGGCTATTTTGCCGATCGAAGTTAAACACGCTAGCGCTGGATGCTATCAATATTACATCTTTAAACTCTGATGATTTCCGAAAGCGCCGGGACATTTCCAATCCATCCATTCCTGGCATCACTAAGTCTGTAATAATCAGATCTGGTTGAAAATCAGTGGCTTTATCTAAACCGTCTTGTCCATTACAAGCTTCCATAATTTTAAAACCTAGCGGTTCTAAAAGATTCTTAATAAAACCTCGATTCTCGCATCGATCGTCTACTAACAAAATTTTATTTTTATTTCCTTTGAAACCCCTTAAATTGGTCGAATTATTCCTCGAACGTTGAGCAATATATTCGGATGATTCAGTCAACTCTAAATCAAGGGAAAAAGTGCTGCCTTTACCGAGTCTACTTTCGACTTTTATTTCGCCTCCCATCATTTGAACAATTTTCTGTGCGATGGCTAATCCTAACCCGGTGCCTTCAGCCTTCTGCTGGCTATTTCCGACTTGCTCAAACGGTAAAAATATTTTTTCTAACTGTTCTGGTGCCATCCCAACCCCAGTATCTTCGATATAAAAACGAATTTTAGTAAGTGGTGATTGGTCGGAGTCTTCCCCATTACCTATTACGCCTACCTTAAAAATAACACCTCCTTTTTCTGTAAATTTAATAGCATTGCTCAAAAGGTTAATCAAAACTTGGCGCAGTCGTTTTTCATCAGCATTGACAGCGTTAGGAAGTTGATTTAATACTTGATAATTAAATATAATTTCTTTTTGTTCAGCTCGGATGCGGCAGATTTCTACAACCTCGATCAGAAAAGAAGGAAAATTAAAAGTTGAACTGTAAAGTTCCATTTTACTGGCTTCAATTTTAGAAATGTCTAAAATATCGTTAATCAGGGTGAGCAAGTGCGAACCACAATGGTGAATAATTTGGATAGCATCTTTTTGTTGAGGAGTGGTACTTTTATCGCGTTCCATAATTTGAGCGTATCCTAGAATCCCGTTCAGGGGGGTGCGGAGTTCATGGCTCATGTTGGCGAGAAACTGGCTTTTGGCGTGGTTAGCAGTATCAGCGGCAACTTTTGCCTCTTTTAGCTCACTTGTCCGTTCTTCTACTCGATTTTCTAACTCTGAGTTAGTATTTTCTAAAGCAGCAAAAGACTCGCGCAATTGCTGTGCCATTTGGTTAAAAGATTGAGCGAGAATTCCCAGTTCATCTATGCCATTTACCTCTACTTCTTGGTCTAATTGACCGCTAGCGATCGCTCTACTTGCTTTACTCAAACGAAAAATAGGATGGGTAATCCAGCGGGAGGCGAGGATTCCTAACAACGTCGCTAGCACTAACGCTAAAATGCAGAGTAGGACTGTGCTGCGGCTATTGGCATTGATTTGCTCCATAAAGTCGGCTTCTGGAACGACTACAACAATCAGCCAATCAAGACCTCGACCATCTTGGAATGGGGATACTTGCACGAATTCCCGCTGGCCATTTAGGATGAAGTCTAGTTGCTGGTTGCTGTCAATTTCGTTGAAGTTACCAAAGCGTTCTATTAAATGCTGCGCTGTACCCTCGATCAAAGGTACGCTGCTTTCAATCGCTTTTAATCTTTGCGTTTTTTTGCTATTTTTTGTGTTAATAAATGGCTTCTCGGCGGTGGAAGAAGCCACTAGCAAGCCCGAGCGTTCTATTATGAAAGTCTTGCCAGATTTACCAATTTTTAAACTTTGGAGAAAATCGCCGATTTTTGAGAGAAATAGATCGGTACTTACAACTCCTCGAAAAGTGCCATTTTTGTCGTAAACAGGTTGGCTAGCGGAGATTCCTAGGCTAGGTTGAATAAAATATTGATAAATTTTATTCCATTGGGGTTTGCCTGTAACTTTTGCGGCTTTATACCAGCCTCGAATGCGGGGGTCGTAGTCTGGGTGGGTTTCCTTAAACTGAGTCGGGTTGCCCTCTCTATCTACGCTGACGATCGTATCGATAAAATTAGTAGAGCGATCGGTTATTTCAATAACAACAGTGCCATCATCCTTATATCCAGCACCTGCAAATTCTTTTTTTTCGCCTCCAAAACTGATGTAATTAACGGTGGAAAATTGCTTGAGCTGCCAGAAAAAGTAACTTCTCATCGAACCCATATTGTCTGGATTCCACAACCCAAAGCGGCGAATAGCATCGACGCTGATGGCATTGACCAAGTGGGGCGTTTCCAAGTAAGTGTTTAGTTGTTGGTTGATGCGGGCGAGTACCTCTGTTCGTAATTGGCTAGTAACGTTGTTGACGGCAGTTTTGCCGTTGCGTAGAGAGAGCCAACCTGTCAGTCCCACAGCGGCAAAGATTTGCAGGACAAATGGTACGACTAAGACGAGGCGCAGCGGGATTTTTTGAGGGCTTTTTGCAAGTTCATGCTCACTTGCGATTAGTGTCATGGCGGAGTCATTTTAGTATGTGGATTGTTTCAATAACAACAGTCGCTCACTGTTGCTTATTTAAAGTTAGTTCTAGGGAAATTATTGATTCCCTCTCTCTTTAAAGCCAATTGATTTCATAATATCTTATTGTTGAATAACTGGAGTGAAATGAGCAGCTAATACTGGTACAGTTGACAAATTTATGAAAAAAAAAACAGCTACCCCATTTAAGACTGAAGTTCCCTAAATCTCAAACGCGGTATATTTTGCTTGGGGTGGCAGTGTGAGCCTACGTGCAGATTGCATTGATATTGAGTACACCTCCATTCACTTGTAGGTCTTGACCTCAATCCTAATTGATCTAAGCATACAATTATAGTCAGGGCTTACGCGCGATACGGCCTGAAACCCACCTCCCTCGTGCTGCGCTTAAAAAGAGGGGAACGGCTTGAAAAAGGGGTACTTGAAAGCCTACTTGGGAAGGGGCTTTGGGGTATCTATGCGTAAGTCCTAAGCTTACGCCAGCTTAATAGCGGTTTTAAACGGGATCGGTGGCCCGTCCCACAAGGATTCTAAAACTGAGGAAATGGCAAACTAGATGCACAATAGCTTAATAGTCTATAGTGCATAGTAGCTAAATCAACCCTAAACTCAACAGTGCCATGAGTTCAGGTTGAATCAGATGCAAAACATAAAAAGATTTGATTGCACGGGCGATCGCCGGAAACATAGGGGGCTGACCGAGATAGCGTTGAAATCCGCTGTTTGCCAGTTTCGTTTTTTCTTCCAGGCATACGTCTAATCTCCCACACCCCATCTAAGGAATGAAAATTTAATAACATCAGCGATGTATAATAAATAAATGAGTGAATATGAATAGGTTTATGTTTCGGTA
>NZ_JAUBRK010000052.1:0-58542 GCF_036701825.1 Microcoleus sp. MOSTC5
AAAATGAAATGTCAAGTACATTGATATTCACTCATTTGTTTATTATACCTTGCTTGTGTTATTAAATTTTCATTCCTAAGTGCGATCGCCCGCTCTCATTCCACTAGCTACCTACTCCGATATTAAGATGCGATGCCCCACAATTCGGCATTCAAAGCCAGGAAAGCGTCCCAGGATATATCCAGCTTGAAAAACTGCCAAAAACGGCAAAAGCCCCCTTTTTTAGGGAGCTTAGCAACTTCAGTTATGCTCAAAACAGAAATCCTACTGCGCCTTTGGCAATGACTTTTGAGGGGTTGTTACACCAACTTTGGGAATCTCCATTATCGGTGCATTCACCCCAAGCATCAAATCGTTGGGATTAACAATCTCCACCAGAGGCTCGTTCAAAGCCACCATCAAACCGTCAGATTCAGCAGGAACGGGCGATCGAGCAAACTGGGGAGCAAACAATTGGCGGCCGCCACCGACACCCGACACCACCGCAATCAACAAAGCTGCGATCGCACCTCCGCCCAAAATCAAAGCCCGTTTCGGCTTGCGTTCCACCCGCTGCAAAACCTTCCCCGCCAACTCCTGTGCAGATTGTTCCGAAGCAGGCACCGGCATTGACTGAAAACCCCGCTGCATCATCAGCAGTCGCGAGTACAAACGTTTCGTAGTGGGGTCATTTGTCAGCCATTCCTCGACTTGGCGGCGTTCTGCAGCCGTCACTTCGCCGTCGAGGTAAGCACTCAGTAATTCAAAGCGATCGCGCATCATAGTAGTTACATTGCCCTGGGAATAATTGTTGTTAGCTTGAGTTTCAGCGAGTGAATCCCCGATACCTTGCTGATTCTGATTTTTATCCGATTCAAACTTATAATTCATATTTCACACTTGCTTTAATTGGGGGAAGGATGCCCTCGCTATTAGAATGATTTACTGCTTATTTATATTTTAAAAGAGAAGTTTTGATGTGACAGCAAACATCACCAAATCTTCTTGACCGGCCTCTAAAAGCACTATTGCTAATTACCATCGAGATATTTTTGCAATTCCAACTGCAATCTTTGGCGAGCTCTAGCAATTCTCGACTTGACAGTTCCCAGAGAAACTCCAGTCATTTCGGCTATTTCTTCATAGGCTAAACCTTCAATTTCTCTTAAAACAATTGTCGTGCGGAATACTTCCGGCAAATCTGCGATCGCCACCCGCAACTGCTCGTAAAATTCTCTAGTCGTCAAATCTTCATCAGGCCCCGGACTGTCGGCCGGAATTTCCCAATCAACCTCGCCATCTTCGAGAGTTCGGGGTACGTCCAGCGACAGCGGAGTTCGCACCCGTTTGCGCTTCCGCAACTCATCGTAAAACAAATTAGTGGCGATGCGGCTCAGCCAGCCCCGAAATTTAACAGGCTCTTGCAAGCGGTTAATATTGCGGTAGACCCGAATCCACACTTCCTGAGCCAAGTCTGCTCGGTCTTGCCAGTCAGGGGCCAAGTGATAGAGAACCCTGTCTACGTGGGACTGATACCGCTTCAACAGTTCTGAAAAGGCAGTGCTCTCAGGTCGATTTCCTTCCTGACAACGCAACACCAAGTCATAATTAGAGAGTTTTTCGGCTGGCAATTGCACTCTTTGAACGGTCGCCACAACCGCAGACCAGGACACGGAAATAAAGTCGCTCATCGGTGGAATTGGCTCATCGAACATTCCACATTTTTTGACGTTACCAGATCGTAACAAGTTCCCCTCTTCAATCTAGACTCTAAAATCTAAAATCTAAAATCGATTGACTAATGCCCAACAACTTCGCACGCTCCAATACTAACCCAACTACTAGAACCGTCGGCCCAATGTTCCTTTTTCCAAATCGGTACATTGTGTTTGAGCGTATCTATCGCGTACTGGCAAGCTGCAAAGGCCTCCCCCCGGTGGGGACAGCCAACAGCCACCAGTACGCTGATTTCCCCCACCTGCAAGTGTCCGACGCGGTGGTGAATGGCAACCCGATTCACATCTGCCCACTGGCGGCGGATTTCAGTAGCAATTTGCTGGAATACCCGCACTGCCATCGGTTCGTAGGCTTGATATTCTAGTGAAACTACAGCTTGACCGTCAGTTTGGTTGCGGACTGTACCGCTCATCATTACCACGGCTCCGTTCGCGGGGTCATCTGCCAAAGCGTATATTTCCTCTACAGACAACGGCGCTAAGGTAATGGCGAAGCTGTCTGATTCATGGCGTTGAGGAATTGTGCCGATCGAAAGTGCAGCGCTAGAGTTCATTGCGAAAGAAGTGGTGCTGGAGAACTCCATCGATCTTGACACAAATCAAGTCGCGATCGATTGATCTTGCATCTTTGTCAGGGAGACGGGGTGGCTAATCTTGAGGCAAATCTCGTAGCACGGGCGAGGGCGCTACGCCATCACCCCGAACTTTTGCACCAGTGCGATCGGCTACAATGTAACTCGCCCGAACCAAACTAATACCGTGCTTGAAGACGAGTAGGATGCTTGTTCGATCGAATTAACTGCCGATATTGCTGTAGCAATTCAATAAATAAGCACCAAAATAAGTAGTGTCATTCGCAACTCAGTACAAGCAATTTCCCACCCCAATCGATAACTTCGTTCCCTTTTTAATGACACAGTTAAGTTTAATTCTGCCCGGAGCTCCGATCCGCGTCTGCCAAATTTTTAGCAGCCGATGTAAACTTTATTTATTTTTTTGTTCCGGAAAGCTACATCAATGGCATGATATACCTGTGCAGGGTTCAGGAACATTAGCCAATACTCGGCAAAAGCAAGACCTTAACGCCCTTTTGTGGCTTTTATGAAACATAAGTTAATAAATTGGGCTGTCGATCGAGGTTTTGACCTGAGTCTGCATCAACAAATGTTAACAACAATCACGAGGAAACGATGGAATCACTAGCATTGAGCCACTCTTTTGTTGCTTATGAATCTCCAGAGTCCGAACTTCAAGTCAAGTCGTTAGACGAGCTGGGCTTGAAAATTCCTAATTCTGCATGGGTAGGCGTTGCAGGTATTGCAGTAGCTCTATCTGTTCTGAGCGTCACTGGCGAAGCGCAGGCAAGTTGCGGGTACTCCCGCTGCGGCAGCAAACACAGCCATCGCAGCCATAACAGCTACGCCGAAGTTGCAACCAACGGCGGCCGACTGAATATCCGCCACCGCCCCGATCGCTGTTCTCACGTGATCGGCAAGTTATATCCTGGAGACAATGTGAAATTGACCGGTCGTTACAGAAACGGCTGGGCACAACTCAAAGGCGGCGGCTGGGTGTCTGCGTCCTGGCTCTCCTAACTCTTAATTAGAGCACTTTACATTTCTAGAAAGAGTTTTAATCGTTACCCGGCTATACTGGGTAACGATTATTTTAAATATGCGATCGATACCTGAAAATAATCGAATATCCGAAATTCATGACTAACAACTAACAGCCTAAACTTTACCGCCGCCGATCAGATAAAGTAATGCCATCCGCACCGCCACGCCGCTGGTCACTTGCTGAGAAATCAGGCTAAACTGAGCATCGTCCATCAAATCCGAACTAATTTCCACGCCGCGGTTAACCGGGCCCGGGTGCAACACCTTCACATCCGGCTTGCAGAGTTTGAGCCGATCGCGCGTAATCCCGTACAAAGAATGATACTCTCGTAAGCTCGGCAGCAAATGCTCGCTCATCCGTTCCTTTTGCAGTCGCAAAGTCATCACAAAATCAGCATCGGTCAAAGCAGGTTCAAGATGCCAGTGCAAAAATAACTTGCCTTCCCTACCATCGCCACACTCAGCAAACAACAGCGGCAGCAAAGTCGGCGGCCCGGCCAAATGAACCTCTGCCCCAGAAGCCGTGAGACTCCAAATATTAGACCTAGCCACCCGCGAATGCAAGATATCCCCCACCACAGCAATTTTTTTGCCCGCTAAAAGTTCCAGCCGCGGACTTTCGGTATCTAACAGACAACAGATAGTAAATAAGTCTAGCAAACCTTGCGATGGGTGTTCGTGTTGACCGTCTCCTGCATTGAGAACGCTAACTCTCGAACCCAAGCGATCCATTTCCGAAGCAATCGTGCTGGGAACTCCAGCTTGTTCGTGCCGGATCACCATCAAATCCGTTCCCATCGCCAGATAAGTCTTAGCCGTATCCAGAATAGTCTCCCCCTTCGTCAGAGAAGAACTTCCCGGGGTAAAATTTAGCGTATCCGCCGACAGACGCTTCGCCGCCAACTCAAAACTATTGCGAGTCCGGGTAGAAGGTTCAAAAAACAAATTCGCGACCACTTGACCCTGCAGGGCCGGCACTTTCTTCGTGCGGCGGCCGAGCACCTCCCGAAAACTGGCTGCCGTTTGCAGCACCGTATCGTATTCGTCGGAGGTAAAATCAGCCAGAGTGAGAATGTGTCGCCTTGTCCAAGTCATACAATTTTAGATTTTAGATTTTAGATTTTAGATTGACTCAATCAGGACGGACGATGGGTTTGGAACTTGCTTGTACGCCCGGTCTGCTGTCGCCTTTGAATGTTCGATCGACCTGACGGGCATTCCGATCAACAGTATCCAACAAATTTTGACCGCGTTTGCGGTCAGTAGAGTTATAATTAGTTTATGCAGATCAGACCCCACTCTCACACCAAACCGAGCGTTAAAGGTGGAACAGGTACGGTTGAGCTGCCCCAAATCTGAAATTAGGCTTTCGCAAGCGTTCGAGCAGTAGTTGCAGTTTCTCGCTTTCCTGTACCTTGTCAAAAACAAGCCGAACGCAGCCCTTGCATCTGCCACTTGCGTGCAAACAATCGAGGCGGCAAACCTCCGACCGCCGATCGACAGCATATAGCGGGACATTTTAAAGATGATTAATTCTTTGAAGTCGGTCTTGACTCTTCAGTCCTGCTTATAGCCCCTTGTCAAAACGAACAGTGTTAAGATACAAGTTGAATATGTAGCTTCCCGACAAAAATCTACACGTATCTTGGCGAGACTGTTCTTGGCGAAACTGCGGTAAAAAGTGAGAGCTGGGAAGTGGTAATTACACAAGATTTAAACAATTCAAGAGGTATTATGAGCCAGCAGGTTATACAGCCGATGGTTAAGTTCCAGCGTCAGGTGCATTCTCTCGTCACGTCTGACATTATCAAGCCGACAGACAGCATTTGGAAAATTGCTCTGCTTTACGGCGACGAATGGCCGTACTGGAAACAGCAATTGCTAGAGTTTGATTTTTCTATGCAAGACCCCGTGAGCGAGTTGATAGCTGTAGAAGCTTGGGACGAGGAATAACAGAGGAGACGGAGGACTTGGCTGTCGGAGAGAAATTCCGAGGCGATCGGGTAAATTTTCTTTCATAAATTTCCGTTGCTAGCTTCTTCCCTCTTCCCTCTTCCTAATGGCTTCTGACCTTTGACTTTTGACTTTTGACTTCTGACTTCTATTAAAGGGAAGCGGCTAAAGCTCGAGCTAATTGTTGAGCAGTTTGAAAGCGATCCCCAGGCTTAGTTGCCGTGGTTCGCAAAATGGTTTCTCGCAGCTTGGGGGCGATGGTCGGAATATTTTCGAGCTTAAACCCGTAACCTCCAGCTATTTTCCCGTAAAAGTTTTGAGGGCTTTGGGCCGTCAGCAAAAAAATCAAAGTAGGCCCAATAGCATATAAATCCGACTGAGGTAGAGGCTGTCCCCGGTCTTGTTCTGGTGCGGTGTAGCCTTCAACGCCGATGCGAGTGCCCGGAGGAGTGCCGATTTCTTTAACGGCGCCAAAATCCAGCAGTGTAATGCAATTGTCGCGGTGGCGCACCAGCAAATTAGCAGGTTTAATATCCCGGTGGACGATCGGGGGCTTTTGAGAGTGAATGTAGTCCAAAACTTCACAGGTTTGGATCATCCACTCTATTGCTTGTTGGGGAGCAACAGGCCCGCGGTTATAGATGCGTTTTTCTAAATCCTCGCCGTGGAGCATTTCCATCACCAAGTATTTTTTGCCCCCTTCCACAAAAAAGTCAAAAAACTGAGGAATTCCCGGGTGGTGGAGGGCCTTGAGAGTTTTAGCTTCACGTTCAAACAGTTCTTGAGCTTTGGCGATTTGAGCCATATCAGCATTCATTTCCTTGAGAACTACCAGAGATGCTGCGGGGGCACTTCCGGGTTGTTGAGCTTTCGCTTTCTCTCGATCCCAAGCTAAAGTGGTTGTCCCCATACCGCCTTGGCCCAAAGTTCGCAGCACTTGGTAGTGGCGCACGGTGCGATCGACTTTAATCGGTTCGCCGCAGTGGATGCAGAATAAATTCCCCGGCGGGTTTCCCGCGTGGCTACACCTCGGGGCTGCGAAATTGACGGTGGGGTTCGCCTCAATTTTGCCGCCGAGTTCAATCGTAATAACTTGGAAATGCAGAATTGGGCCGCCCCGCGCCAACTGGATCAGAGCACCGTCGGATATCCAACCCTGAGACATGAGAATACCGTTAACCAAAGTGCCATTTGTCCCGGAATTGACTAAGTACCACTGACTGGACGTGCCGCTATTAACTCTTTGCAATTCCAGATGCTGCCGCGACACTAGAGCATTAGGGATGACAACGTGATTTTCTGGAGAGCGACCGATGCGAATAATGGATTCGCTCTGGAAACTCCACTGTTGCAGGGGGGTCTGTTTTTCTGGATCTAAAAGAGTCAGCAGCATTTTCGATTGATGTGGTTGAGATCCGTGATTTGGCAGGGCGGGCGATCGATAATTTACAGGTTTAGAGTATGGGGCATCAAGCAATTAAAATTTAAATATTAATAACAATACTCCGGACAGTTTTGGGAACGATACTACAAGCTTACGCGGGGCAAGGAGCATAAAAAAGTCGAATTAAATGTAAGTCAGGCGTGGAGCTGACATTGATTTAATTATCCACAGTGGCTCAAAGTCTTAGAACATAAGCCATTGGGTCCTATAAAAACTGTCCGGACTATTGTAATAACTAAACTTTAATAATTAATTAATAAATAATTGTAAGTTTTAAGTTGGATTTTTTCATGCTTAACAAGAAGCAACGAAGAACAGATACGCAGGGCAAACGCATCTAAATGGCCGGGAGAATAGTAGTAGTGTTTTGAGGAATAGCCACCGCTATCGGCAGTCAAATCTCTTTTCAATAAACTACAGCTATCGAGAATATTCGCAACAAGCACGGTAAAATTCCCGCTTGTTGACATGATGCGTTTGCCCTGAACAGATACGCTGATTCCCCTATGAGTTGGAGTCCTGAGTTTTATGAAATCTTTATAAGATCGTAATTTTAATTAAAGATTCCGTAAACATTTGAGTTTCGGATTTTTATGGAGCGGTATTCATCTGTAAGATTACTGATAAGTAAGTCAACCTGATTAAACGTAAGACAACTTTGTTCTCTGAGAGTCCAGACTTCTTTAAAAAGTAGGTTTTGGGTATTCGGTTTTTTGATGTTGAGCTACTCAACCCTAGGGAGTTGAAAAGCAAAACCCCTCGATTTCACACTTGACAATACAAACATGAGGTTAACAATGGCTAAGATTTTAGGTAAATTTGCTGTAGCTGTGACACTTACTGTTCTGGGATTGGCGTTGACTGGGGTCAAATCAGCACAGGCTGCCTCACTTAATTTTAGTTTAAGTTTTTTTGACTCGACTGACTCTCTAGTAGGCGAAGGAGCCTTCAGCTATGATGACTCGATTCCTTATCAAGAGACTATTTTGTCTAGCTTCTCATTGCCGCCCCTAGAAATTAAAGCTACAAATCAATGGTTTGCGCTCACAAGCTTTTCTGCAACCATATTGGGGAAGTCGTGGAATTTGTCTCAAGCCACAACAGGGGACAGGGGTGAATTGCTTTCTCCTTTGCTGTGGGCACCGCTCGATCCCATCAAAACACGAGTTGTCTATAATGCTTATCCGGGCGCTAATATTATCCCTAGATTAGCAGAGCAATGGGCTTTTGGTAATTATCGCACTTTGCCAGCTTTGGGAATATTTGGCAATAGTTCGGGTACAGAGGGAAACAGAATGAGTTGGAGACAATCAGCTTACGGGCAATCCAACGGACTATCGACAAACGGCGGATATGTGATAGCACAAGAAGTCAAACCATACCCTGAAAACTCAGAGGCTGTTCCCGAACCTGCAACAATGGCAGGTTTAACTCTGGCGGCCGCTGGCTTGGGGGCGGCCAAGAGAAAGTTTGCAGCATCGAAAGTCTAAAATCGAAATGCGCCTACCTGGGCCCGAATGATAATTGCCGTGATATTGTCGTGACCGTTGCGTTTGTTGCCGAGTTCAATCAACTCGGCAACTCCCTGGTCGAGATCGGCTTGGGGATTGAAGAGGGGTTCGAGAGTGTTCTGCCAGTGAGTTTCCAACAAATCATTATCTGTCAGGCCGTCGGAAGCCAAAATTAATAAGGTATCTTCGCACAAGTCTAAAAACTGCACCTCAGGCTTGATAAAATTACTGTCTCGCGGGCCGATGGCTTGAGTTAGTTGATAGGCGTCGGGACGGGCATAAGCAGTTTCCGGGTCAACCCCGCGCTTAATTTCGCGCTGCCCTACTTCGTGGTCTGAGGTGATTTTTTCTAGGGTTTGTCCCTTTCTCAGTCGGTAGAGGCGGCTGTCGCCGACGTGGGCAACGGCGAATTGGGTGTCTTGAACTAAGACTGCGACTAGAGTTGTACCCATGCGGGCGCTGCCGGAGCGTCCGTCCTTTTGATTGATTTCAAAGATGGCTTTGTTGGCTAGCAGCACTCCCTCGCGAATGGTGTCTGCCGGAGGAAGTTGATTTTCCCAAGTGCTTTGAAAGAATTCTCTGAGGGTTTCAGCGGCTAGTTGACTGGCTATTTCTCCGCTGTCGTGTCCGCCCATGCCGTCGCAGAGAATGTAAAGCCCTTTGGTTTGAAAGATGCGACCGAAGGAGCTTTCGAGTTTGTTGAGCTGAGTCCAGATGCTGAAGAAGTCTTCGTTGTGGTCGCGCGTGCGGCCAACATCGGTGAGGCCTGCGTCTTCTAAGCTGTAAATCTGGAGTGGCATGGGCTGGGTTAAGACCTCGCCAACGTCGGGGGAGGAATCGTCGAGGCTGCGGTAATGCCTGCGCGTCGGGGTTGAGCTTGGTGAAGGTGCGGATTGGAGTTCGAGGGGAACAGTTTCTAGGCGCGATCGCAATTCTTCGATTGTGTTAATCTCGCCTCTGTACATTTGTTGCAGCAGTTCGAGCAATGCGCCACACTGAGTGCGATCTGACTGGCTAAATATTACCTGCCACAGTTGCCCCAAATCTACCAGTTGCAGGTTTGAGCCGGCGGGTTCGGGATAGAGGTATTGCAGCCGCAAAGAAGCCAAGGAAAAGGAAGAGTCGGGGTTGACTCGTAAATTTGTCAGTTCCAACAAGCTTTGCCGACAGCGCCAGGGTTCCAGGGCAGCCCACAGTTCTGTCATTTCGTGCAGCCAGTATAAAATTTGCTGGGTGGAAGTTTCGGGTTGATTCCACCGTTCTACCAGCAGAGGCCATTGAGAGCAGTCTTCTAGCAGCAGCACAGCCTGTTCGTTGTCTGACCAGCTATCGTGAAGGACTGGCAGGTTTTGAGAGAATTGCCACCGGAGTGCCAGATAAGGTTCAGCTATGCCTTGGCAAAGCTCTGCTAAGGCGGTATTTGTCGAATTTTCTCCGCGGATTGCTGGGGTGTAGGGGGACGTTCGTCTGGCGACGCTGGCAGAGTTGGCTGCTAGCATGGCTTTGAGGGGTGACATTTCCAGCGGCTGACAGTCCAATACTGTTACTGCTACTGTGTCTGAGAGTTTTCTCGGCGGCACTGTTTCTAGGAGTTGGTAGCGCTGCTGGGCGTCTAAATAAGCTCCTGCTTGCTGGGAAGGGATTAAATATTCTGAATTGGGGGCGGGGAATTCTGGAGATTGGGGAGAGATGTCAGCCATGTTTGGGCTGTCGGGGTTCTCTGTTGCTTCGTGGATTTGTTTAGGCTGTGGTGCTGTTGTAAAATTGCGCTCGGATGGGGTTATTTCGCGCTCTGGTGCTGTATTAGAGCATTTTTCGGTTGTTGGAAAGGAGGCTGGTGCGATCGCCCCCACGGCTACCACAGCGTCCATTTCTGCGCTGCTGAATTCGCCGTCGCTTGGCTGTGGAGAAGTTGGTGCGACTGCTGTTCGCGGTTCGGCTGAGGTGGTTATGTCTGTTTTAATCGCGTCTGTGATGGGTTCAGGAGAGTTTTGGGGCGATGCGATTCCTGGAACTATGTCTGGTTTTTGCGGAAACTCGGCTGGGGGTAGGGTTGACTCGTCTGGCTCGACTGCTGGAAAATTCGATCGACCGCAGATAATGGCCCGCCACACTTGACCTGTTGTGACGCCGCAATTCTGACATTGTTTGGCGCTAAAAGCGACTTGGGCACCGCATTCGTGGCAAGGTTTGTAAATTAGGGAAGTTCCGCATTGTTGACAAAACTTGTTTGGAGCGGGATTTTCAAATTGGCAGCGGGGACAGAGGAGCATAGGGGTTTTAAATTGGAGATTGGCTATAGAGTTTGGCGGTGGGGAGTTTTAGGTTTTGGCCTGTGAGTTAGGAGTTATGAGTTTTGGGCCTGACTCGCAACGCATAACTCTCATGGCCGTATGCCTTATTTTATCGGGATGAATTGAGAACTAAGATATTTCTTAGAACTGAGATGTTGCATCCGTGTCAGGAATAGACCCAAAAGCCAGATCCGCAAAAACCTCTCTCGCTTCGCCAAAAAGCCCGCCCCACTGGCGGCAAGAGCGTGCGGGCCCGACAAGAAAAGTTATCTCATGAGTGGAACTGGCATCCTGCCTATGCTTAACAATGGTGGCAGATATCAGTTAAAACTCATAGGTTTTACCATTCTCTATAATTTTTTCAGGGCGGGCTCGCGTGCCCACGCCACAAGAAAATTCATCTGTTGTGGAACAGGCCCGACGGTCTGTTCTCAAGAATGGTGCTAGATATCAGTTAAAAGGGATTTGCTGTAGAATCTTCTTGGAAAACGGTTTCTCGGGCGATCGATTGAATGGTGGAGAGGGGTACTTCACAGAAATATTTCCGCCGGAATTGTTCTTCAGAGACTGCTGCTAGGAATTGCGCTGCAAAACGGGCGGCGATGGGGGAATTTGGCACTGAGAATTGAAGGGATTGGCTATCTAATAACGGTTGGGGGATTTGATATGGCGCGTCTTGCTGCTGTGCGGTTTCGGATTGTCTCGCGATGTGGAAAGCTCGATCGCGATAATTGATTTGGAAACCGAGATATGTTAGGGTTTTGAACCCCAGTTGCAGCGATGTGTCGCTGATGCCGAGTTTTTGGCGGAGTTGGTGTCTGGTGACGGGTTTTTTGGTGCGGCTGAGGTATTTGGCGATGCCGATTAGCTGTTGGCAGATTTGTTGTGGGGGTACGAGTGGGGGTAATGTGTAGGCGATCGCGAGTTTTTTCTGAGTGTGCTGTGCTTGGCGAAACCAGATCCGCAGTTCGTCCCAGCTTGCGGGGCATTCTTTGAGGACGATCGAGTTTTCGCGATCGACCTTTTCGGAATTGTAAACTAGATTGTCGATCGGCATTTGAGATTCTAAGTTTGTGCTGGCTGCTACCAACTCTTCATCATTATTTCTATTGCGCCAGTCTACGATCCAATCTATTTTAGTCTGGGAATTGATTTGGTTTTCTTCCGTGCGTTCCCGCACTGCTACGAGGCGCACTTCATACCGCGATTTGTAAGTATTAAAATCGAGTTCCACGGTGACATCGCAGCGGCATTGGGGAACTTCGTTTTGATTGTGTCCCCACCAAATGCCGGGAAATCCCGTATCGCTAGATTCATCCCTAATTGTAAATTCTGTTTTGATATATTCTACTTTTTGTCCTTTCAAATCCTTGATTTTTTGATTCCATAGATTGTCAAACCAGCAGTTTTCAATCAGCAATTTGGGGGCGGGGTTGCCCATACCGCAAGGTTCGAGCAATTTTAGTTCTTGAAATAAGTCTTTGCCTAATTCGGAGACAGTAATTTTTAGGTCGGCTTGAACGGGGGCGGCTGTTAAACTATCTGTACTGTATTGTTGCCGCAGTTGCTGATTTACTCCATCGGTAAATAGCGGGATATTTTCAACGGGGAGACTTAATCCGGCAGCGAAGGGATGACCGCCAAATCTGTGCAATAAATGCGCTTGGCCTTTGACTAATTGGTAAAGGTCGATTTGATTGGCTGAACGCGCCGAACCCCTGGCAATTTTGGATGGAGAAAGTTTTTGTGATTCTGGATCTAAGAAAGAGGTAAATTGCGTTTCCTGGGAATTTTCGTTAATTTCTTCGCTGCCTTCTGTGCTGAATAAAATCACGGGGCGGCCGTATTCTTGGGCGATTTGTCCTGCTACTAATCCTAATACACCTACGGGCCATTGGGGGTCGCTGAGGACGATGACGCTAGTAGTTGAAAGGTCGAGTTTGGCTAATTTGTTTGCGGCATCTTTGGCAACATCTTTTTGTAAAGATTTGCGCCGGGAGTTGGCAATTTCGGTTAAATTTGCTAGTTCTTCGCAGCGTTTTTTATCGCGGCTGGTGAGGAGTTCTACGCAGAAGCTGGCGTCGCCTTGAATGCGGCTGACTGCGTTGATTCGGGGGCCGAGCCCGAAGGAAATGTCGGTTGGGCGATCGCCCGATCTTTTGCACAGTTCGAGCAATTTTGCAACTCCCGGGCGGGTGGGATTTGCGAGTTGTTTTTGCAGTTGTTCGATTCCGAGTTGTGCTAGGTAGCGGCAGTCTCCTGTGAGTTGGACTAAATCGGCAATTAAGCCGATCGCTACTAATTCTAATAAATCTGTGAGCGGGCGCTGTGGAATATCCGGTAAGGTGTGATATAATGCTTCAACTAATTTGTAAGCTACTCCCACTCCTGAAAGGTTAAATAGTTGGTGGTTGGGGGGAAAGTAGCGGGGATTGATAATGGCTGTAGTTGGTGGGCGATCGTCTGGTAATGTATGATGGTCGGTGATAATTGTATCGATGTTTAAGCTGGTGGCATATTCGATTTCGGCGATGTTTGTACTGCCTGTATCGCAGGTAATAATTAAGCTAATTCCCGATTTTGCTAAGGCGTCTATTCCCGGAACATTGAGTCCGTGAGATTCGGTTAAGCGGTTGGGAATGTAATAAGTTAGTTGGTCGTTTTGAGCAAAAAATTCTCCCAGTCCGTCCCAAAGTACCGAAGTTGAGGTAATGCCGTCGGCGTCAAAATCTCCCCAAATTGCGACTTTTTCTCCGCTATTTCTTGCTTGCTGGATTCTTGCGATCGCCCAGTTCATTTCTAGTCCGAATTCAAAGGGACTTGCTGGTTGGTAAAGTTTGGGATTTAAGAAACCGGGTATTTGTTCGGGGTTTTGAATTCCTCTATACCAGAGAAGTGCAGCGGCATAGTTTCCGGGGAGTTCTGGTGCATGGTTTCTGACAGCTTGGATCAGCCAAGCTGGGGGTTGGGGTAAGAGTTGATTTTGCCAGTGTTGAGGGGTTTCTGTCATTCGATTTTAGATTTTAGATTTTAGATTTTAGATTTTAGATTTTGACCACAGATGAATCTAGGGGCTTGTTTGTATGTTAAATAAGACTTACGCGAGTAACTTGTTCCCAGGAAGAGCCTGGGAACTCATTTCCAGAGGAAGAGCCTCGCTTACGATGGGAAAATTGGAGGCTATGCCTCCGTATTTGCGTTACCAGGCAGAGCCTAGTAACGAGTAAAATTTGGGGGGTTTGTTTATATATTAAATAAATATTTCGTCTATTATAGCAAGATTTGGCAGCCAATCTGTGGGAGTTTCTGCCGGAACATTTTGTGAGGAAGCTTTGATTTCTGGTGTGCGGTTGCAGCGAGTGGCAAATTGACAGGAATCGCAAAGATTGGAAGTAATTTCTACTTGAGGTAAGAATTCGCCACCTTCGGTATAGCGCTGTCGCCAGTCGGTTAGCTGCTGCAATAGGTGGGTTAAATCTTGTTTTGTGCGATCGTGTTCTGTTTGGCTGTAAGAAAACGTGAGTTTTTGCGGCGGTTCTTCTCCTTGCAATTGTACGAACCAGTATGTCATGGAAACTTGTTCGGGGGAATAGTCGCTGGTTTCTACTAAGACGTATAAATAGAGGCGAGTTTGCCAACTTTCGGCTATCCATTTTGATTTTTGAGGGCGGGGATAGGTTTTCCAGTCGAGAATTTGGGCGGCGTTTGGTTCGGCTATTAGCAAGTCATAGATAACGGTGAATAGGTAGTCTTGGAAAATTAGGGTGCGGGGGTGTTCGGCTTGGCGAAAAACTCGCTCGCTATTTTCTGAATCAGCGAAAAGTTCGGGTGCGGTGTTGATAAATGCTGCCACACAGCGTCCAAGTTCGGGGTCTTGTTGGATGATAAATTCAATGGGAAGTCCGAGTTCTCGCTGCTGCATTAATAGGTGAAAGTGGCTTCCCCATGTGAGTTTTTCTTTGTGTTCTGGGGAGGCGGTGGTGGCGAGTAGTTCGAGGTAGCTGTGTTGGAATTTGCGGGGGCATTCTTCGAGGATTTTGAGTTGGGTTTGGGAGAGTCGGAGCATTTTTATTCAGGATATTACGGCTGGGATTGATGAGGGGATAATTTGAGAATTGCGTTTTTGGATGAGATTGCGATCGCACTTCAGTTAGATTTTTTGGATGAAAGGGCGATCTTAGTTTACTTACCCAATATCGAATAATTTTATTGTTTCACCTACGAGTAATATTGACGCTTCATAAAAACACGAAAAATTGATTGATCGCAGTCACATTTTTTAGAATGTTTATCTAACATAACTTTGATGGGAAGGTGTCCAGGTGGAGCTGTTAGAGAGTATTTAATATCAGAGTAATATATCCAATCACCCTTCACGTACCAGCCCACACGCTCATCAAACTCCTTACAACCCCGACCATGAAAGATTGTAGGTTCAGGCTCAGTACGAACAATGCTTTCCCAAATCCGCTTTTGTACGCTAAAGCCAAAGCGTCCCTTGCTATGTTCTAGCCAGAGTTTATTTATATTTCTGAGTTCTGTACCAGGTAAAATTTCAATATCTTTGCCCGATAAGCAGTTGTTATAAAAAGCCCTTAATTTGTTCCCAAATTCTGATAGATTAATATTTTCTGATGGTGGTTCTACTTTTTCCCTACCTAATAGTTTGAATATCATTTTCTCTGTTTCCTCATCGGCTTCTTTCCATCTCCTAGCTTGGAGCAAACTATCTAACTTAGAATACATTCCACCGACCACTTCAATAGATTTAGCAGACGAAGTATATGGAGAAGCAGCAGCATATTTAATAACTTCTCTAGCTGCATCAGCTTCATTATTTATTTGAGGAGACGTATGATTTAAAGACTTTGCCCACTTAACTACTCTTTTTTTGACTTTCGGGTTACTGCGGGCTTTTTCTTCTAAATCTTTGGCTACTTGATCCTCAGCTTTATCCGCACTATATCCCTGATTTTTAAGTTGATTTACAACCTCGCGAAACTCTGCGACGACATCAGATAATTCTTGATTGGTGTTAATGTAACAACCTTGTATTACTATATAGTCTCCCTGGATATAGTTGCCATGAATAGATTCGTTATAATTACCAAAACCCATGTGAATATTGCGCTCGCCTGTTTTGCTATTGTCTTCTAAATTGACTCGGGATTCTTGAGGAGTAGTAGCACCTAAATCCCATAACACTTTAGAAAATCCCAATATTATAACGCTAACTATCAACCTAGTTAGAGTCATAACGCCCGTGCCAACAATCACAACACTTATTAGTCCAACTAATACGCTAAAGAAGTAATATCGTTGCTTTTTACTTCCTGGTAGCCTAGATATTAAAATACTGAATTTTTTAAATACTTGTCTTATTTTACCTGTCATTAATTTAGCGAAATAAGCTGTTTTGCATTTAGTTGTAACCTTTTGGGCGGGCAGGATGCCCACCCTACAAGAGTTTGAATAAACAGGGCTGTCTAGATTAAATGCGCGACAGCTTATCAGTCATTCAAAGAGGAACACCTTAGAATCCTAGTGCTAGTTTGACTACGCCTACCACTGCTTCACCAATCAGACCATTGGCAGCAGCATCAAGTACATACTGTCTCCACTTGACTAAGTAGCTACTAAATTGAGAATCATTATTAGCCTGAGATACTAAGTCACTAGCGACTTTCTGCTGAGCATCCTGTGGAGTGTATCCCTGTCTTTGAAGTTGAATTAATAATTGTTGAATTTGATCCGTTACTTGAGAGAAATCCTGACCCGTATTTATGAAATTGCCTTGTATATAATTGCCTTGGATTGATTCGTTATAGTTCCCCGAGTTACCCGAACCCATATAAATGTTGCGCTCGCCAGCCATATCTATGTCTCCTTAAATTTGATAACTGTGAATAGATTATTAGAAAGGATTATACTTGATTTCTAAAAATTACGCCACCATTGTAGCTATAATCTTTCTCGTAGTCAATAATACCGAACAATTCTAATACTTTTAGTTGTTTTATTATTGCAGCTTTAACGGCAGGATGAATCAAGTATTCAGGACTTCGAGTGCGTTCAATATAAGTATTTATTTCTTCCTGGTTATCCAAATAAAAGCTCAGCGCGTCAAAAGATATATTTTTATTATATGTTAGGATTTAGGCTAGAACCGTGTAAAAAATTAAGAGCGATCGCACTTTTCCCCACGCCCATTTACAAACTCCGAATTTGTTGAGCAAACCACATCGCCGCAGTCCCATTTCCCTGACCCAAAAGTTTTAAAGTCTGCGACAGTCAATCAATTGGCAATCCCTCAATCGCCACAGAAAAATCGCATTTCTGATATAGCAATTCTGTATGAATTGTGAATAACTTGCAGGATTAAACCCCCGTGTCTACCTTACTCTTAGAGGGGCAACCACGGGGGTTTAATCCTACTTTTAGTCTGCTGGTTGCAAGTCAAAAACTACCACAAGCGTTGCTTGAGGCATGAGTTGACGCAGACACAGCAAGTGTCCGTCAGCATCCGATCGACTGCGAAATCGCCCCACAATCGCCCGCTGCATACTGGGCATGAGTTTGGCGATCGCCCAAGGGTAAAGGCGTTTTTGGTACGCGATCGCCCGAGGATTCGCGGAGAATCCCTGTTGATAACCGTTTTGTGGCATGATGGTTTAGTATCCTCTATGGACTACAGGAAAGGGCGTTAGTAAGTCTCTTGCCGGAAATCGACTAACGCCTCTACTACTATGATTAAACACCAAATCGGTCATATCCGTCAACTATTCACGGTAAAACTTAACGTTTTGTCCATCAAAAGGTTCTGTCAGCTATGGATCTGAGAGCCTTAAGAGAACGTGCGGGGCTGAAAATTATAGATGTAGCACATATACTAGAATGTGCGGAATCTTCAATTCGCAACTGGGAAAAGGGTCGAACATTGCCAAAAATGGAAGTTTGGCAAGTATTCCGAATGCGGGACTTGTATCGATGTACCGAAGCGGAGTTAGTGCTAGCTGTCAGAAAGTCAATGCCGACGGAAAAAAAAGAACAGGAAAAACCGACGGAGTAACAATACTGATGAAGTCTTGAATTGTTTGCAAAAGTGATATATTTTTGATTTGTAACCGCAGATGAACGCTGATCAATGCGGATGAAGGAAAGATAAATTGAGTATGAGTTAAGGGGCGATCGCTCTTAATCACACATCACAAAATCACTCTTTTGTCAACACAAAGACACTTCCTTCATTCCCGCGCCCGATCCGCAAATCGCTATCCAAATAAGTAATATCCAGCCATCCCTGCTGTTCGCGACTATCGAACCCAAAATCTACAGCAGCGAACTTTTTACCCAACTCAATCTCATTGATAAACTGGACTGGAGATTCATAGCCAATCAACCTGCTTAAACCGAAAATTGACCGTTCAAACTTCACCTGCACTCGCCGTTCCGAAGTGGCCTCAAATGTCGCCGCCACGCTGACAATTCCTTCTAAGTAAGGCAAGCCGTAAAGTTCGGCAATATTGTAAATTTTAGATTCTTTGACGCGGATAGATTGATAAATTGAACCCAATTTCACCAAAGGAAAACCGTCAAGATTCAGCAGTGCGCTGCTGGTGGTGTACAATAACCGCCAATCGCCATTTAAAAGCTCTGCGGCTTCCACAGGGCGTGGTGTGGGGTTGTAATCTTCCAATTGGGCGATCGCGCTTAAAATCGCTTGTTTGTCGCTAGCCGTCGCCAGCAAACCGCGATTCTTGCCAGCTATTATCTCTAAGAGTGCAGATTTTCTAAGCATAGTTTTTTAGGAAGAGACATCAATCAGGAAAATTTTTTATTGAGTTCGCGTTCAATATTATTTATAAATTACGCGACAAGTCGTTTTTAGCGCGCTGATTATTGGGTATTTTTGTTCGGAGCGTACACCCTACATTAATTAATGACTAATAACTAAGATACCAAATTTCATTAGATAGAGTATCGTCCGATATAGGTATGCTAATTCTTGCTCGTTTTTAACGTAGCGTCTGATAACTTCCCCCACGCTGACAGTGCCTTCTTGCTTAATTGTATCCAATATCTGCATCTGAATGCTAACAGATATTCTCCGATCGTCACCAAAACAGGTAAACCAAATTGTCTGTATCTGCTGTAAAATTTCTGGTGTGGCGATCGGCCCTAAACTCAGCATCATCTCATTGCTTAAAGTTTGAGTCGCATAATGACCCAATACCCGAAACGGATCGTCGCCCAGCGGATAAGGCGGCTTCCCGGCTTTTACAGGTGCTGACTCTGGTGCCCCAAGGCGAATTTCTGCTAATTCCCGCCACAATTGTTCGTAAGCTGCAATTACTACTTTCCAATCATAAATTTCCCTTGCTCTTTGTCTGGCATTTTCCCCCATCCGCTTTCTCAATTCGGGGTTTTCAATTAATTGGCACAAAGCCCGGGTGCAAAAATCAATGTCAACTGCTGTGGCTAGGGAAGTGTGGCCCATGTAAGTCGGCCAATTTAAGCTGCCGTCGAGATAATTTAGCGCTAAATCTAAACAAGATTCCGGGGGCGGGATGAGTGTGGGAATGCGGAAGCCGTCTATTTCGTGGCGTACAGATTCTTTGTATCCGTTCCAGTCGGAGACTATGGCGGGCAGTCCGTTCGCCATTGCTTCTATTGGCGTGAGTCCGAAGGTTTCTTGAATGTTGTCGGAAAGCGAAATGAAAATGTCTGCCGCCGACCAAATATTTATTCTAATTTCGGGTTGTCTCCCATCTAAAAAAATAGCATTTACGGAGGGGCAAAAGATTTGCGCGCTATTTTTAAAGTCGGGTTCTTCTCTCGGATCTTCGATCCAACCTGCTTGAATTAAGTGGATTTTGGCTTTTGTCTGTTGTGCGGCGGCCTCTAGGGCGATGTACATCGGTACCGGATGAGCTTTTGCAGAAAAAGTCAATCGACCGACAAATAACACAACAATATCGTCGGGAGAAATGCCGAGTTCTTGCCGCAGTTGGCGGCGACTATTAACTGCTTCCACACCCTGGGGAAACGCGCTGCAATCCACTCCTAGGGGAATAATCGGCAATTTGACTAAAATTTCCGGTTGACCGCCATTGCGCTGCGCTAAATATTCTGACCACTCCCCCATAACGCCTTCTACTGCTGTTTTCGCGGCGGCAGAGGTGCAGATCAGGGCGTCCCAAGGCTGCATGGGTGCGGTTATCAAATCGCCGATCGCCCCCATGACATATTTGGTACCGATGGTGTGAGTAACGCCGCAAACGCTGTAGGCCCGCTGATCGACAAATCTGCGCGCCCAAACCATCTGCGAGAGGGCGGGATCGGGTCGGTAAATTGTGCCCGGTTGAGAGAGCAAATCCGGTCGTTCTGTGGGAATCCAGCGGACTTTCCGAGGTTGTTGCAGCCAAGGTTGGATGTGCGAACAAAACTCCTTAAAGGTTGTTTGGCTGTCGGCGCAACAGTAGAGAGAGTCAGCGGTTCCGTGTTGTACTAAGCTTTTGAGAAACCCTTCTCCGGCTGAATGACGCCCCAGAAGTTTTTGCCCTCCGGTGTGGTAACCCTCTTTGTTGTATAAAACCGCCGCCGTTGTATCCATTCTGAGATTTATTGCGCAAGAGTTGACTGAAGAAGCCAGAGGGCTTTCGGGATAAGGCTTTGATGAAAAACCAGGAGACAGTTCTGAATCAACCGCTTGCCCGTTAACGAGGCTTGGAGAAGAGGATCGCCACCTGTGGCGCGATATCTTAAAGACGACCGTCTGCGATTACAATGCTTAGGGCTAAAGAAGGATTGGCAAGAGCGGATTTTAGTGTTATCCTGAGGCCCATGATTGGGGGCGATCGCCTTTTGGGTCTCCCATCTTATCCGATCCGGAACCAAACAGTGCTTGTGGTATAATGCTTTAGCCTTGCTAGATGCCCGATTTGCAAGTGCTTCATCAAAGCAGCAGTCCGTCGGCAAAACATTACCTCTACTCGATCGCGTCTTTGTCTTTAAAAACCGAGAATCATGTACAACCCATCTCTGCGTCAAATACCTCGCCACTTGCCTGCGGATGTAATTCCATTAAAGCAGCAATCTTCTCTTTTAGACTGGTTGGAATCTAACAATCGCCTGTTAGCAAGGGATGTCCAAGAACCCGACTATCTGCACGAAGAAGAAATTTCAGAACTAATGGCAGTTGACGACAGTCCTTACGATGATTTAGAAGAGGAAGTTGAAGAGGATGCGAGTGTAGGCGAGGAATAACTTGTAGAAGGGTGAAGTAATCAACCGGAAACAGGGAATAAAAACTAAGATATTTCCCAATCTCCTGTAGCGCACCCGATTCCCCAATTTTCAATTGCTTGTTCTTAAATGGTGTGTGTTGAGGAGTGTTATGGATAACTTTGTGGATGAGAAAATTTCTTTTACTATGCCTTTCAAACTTACAGGCAGGAATTTATTCCTGCTGCTGGGTTTGGGGCTCGGCATTGTCGCGATCGGTTTAGATTTAGCAGCGGGTAGACTTTTGAATGGGCCTGCATCGCTATTTATGCCACTAGCTGTTTGTGCTGTAGTTGCATCGGCTGTGGGCTGTGGAGTTGTGCCTTTACTCCAGCAATTAAAAGCAGGACAAATAATTCGCGAAGACGGCCCCCAAGCTCACTTAAAAAAGGCGGGAACGCCGACAATGGGAGGCATCTTTTTTGTGCCTGCAGGGGTCGCAGTTGCTTTGCTTTGGTCGAGATTTAACTCAGATGTTGTTGCTGTATCAGCTTTAACTTTAGCTTACGGTTTCATCGGCTGGATCGACGACTGGCAAATTTTGCGCCGCAAGTCGAATAAAGGTATTTCACCTAGGATGAAATTGGCTTTGCAAGTAGGTTTTGCAGCTCTATTTTGTCTGTGGCTGATGTTCCGCGAACCAGCTATTTCTACCAGCATTGCTTTGCCTTTCGGTTGGGTATTGCCTTTAGGTTTTCTGTTTTGGCCGCTGGCTGGTTTTGTGCTGGTAGCTGAAAGCAATGCTACTAATATTACCGACGGGATTGATGGGTTGATGGGAGGTTTGGGGGCGATCGCACTTTTGGGATTGGGCGCATCTGTAGCCTCAACTTCGCCAGAATTAATGATATTTTGCGCCTGCACCAGCGGCAGTTGTCTCGGTTTCTTAGCACACAACCGCAATCCAGCCAGCGTGTTTATGGGCGATACAGGTGCTTTAGCTTTGGGCGGTGCGTTGGGTGCGGTAGCTTTATTAACAAATAGCCTTTGGATATTATTAATAATCAGCGGGATTTTCTTTATTGAAACGCTGTCAGTAATTGCTCAAGTAGGTTATTACAAGGCTACAAAAGGGCCGGATGGAATCGGCAAGCGTCTGTTAAGAATGGCTCCGCTGCACCATCATTTAGAGTTGTGCGGCTGGCTAGAAACTCAGGTTGTTGGCATTTTTTATCTAACTAACGGGGTGTTAGTGTTAATGATTCTGATGTTGACTAGCAACAGTTGAGAACGGATTGAGTGACGGACTGCACAGGGGATGTAAGAGATATTTTCTACTATTTCAAAGAAACAGGGAAGATGCCTGTTCCACAACTCCATTCAGTTGTTGTGGAACAGGCATCTTCCCTGTTTAAGGCTCCGAAGTTATAATTTTGAGAATTGATATCCCCGGTTAATGCAATGGAACTTAATAACACTTTTTAATTATTTGAATAATCGCCAAGACGCTTATAGCGCGAAGAAAGAAGTACATTTGCTTATTTATCTTCCTTCGCGTCCTTAGCGCCTTCGCGGTTCGTTTAATCTGACTCAATATTAGTTATGCTATCGTTGACGGTTGTTTTTGAATGATTAAAATGTTTTTACCGGAAGTTTCGATAGTAGTGCCAATTTACAATGGCGAGACAGATTTGCCGGAGTTGATCGAGTGCCTGCGATCGCAAACTTATCCGATCGACAGTGTAGAATATCTCTTAGTAGACAACAACAGTCGCGATCGCACTTCAAGCATTATCCAAACAGCAGCCTCTAACCCCCCCTCAGTCCCCCCCTTGGTAAGGGGGGGAAGCAATTTAAATCAAATAACCCTTCGCCACCTCACCGAAAATCAGATTCAAAGTTCCTACGCCGCCCGCAATCAAGGAATTCGCGCATCAACAGGCGAAATCATTGCATTTACCGATGCAGACTGTCGCCCGGAATCTGACTGGCTGGAAAATTTAGTTAAGCCATTTGTTGACTTAGAAGTAGGAATTAGTGCTGGGGAAATACTCGCATTGCCCGGTAAAACTATTTTAGAACAACACAGCGCCCGCGAAAATACTTTATCTCAAAAACATACTCTCGCTCACCCTTTTTGTCCCTACGGTCAAACCGCCAATTTAGCTGTACGCAAGCAAGTTTTAGAAACAGTAGGCTTGTTTCGCCCCCATCTCACCAGCGGCGGCGATGCTGACTTGTGCTGGCGGATTTTGCGAGAAACATCCTATAAATTGTATTTTGCTGAAAATGCGATCGTCCGACACCGCCACCGTTCTACAATAAAACAGTTGCAAAGTCAATGGTATCGGTACGGCGAATCTAATAAATATTTGCACGAACTCCACGGCGTCGATTTGATGCGAGAATTCACAACAGGGGAATATTTTTACCGGCTGGCTAGGTGGCTTTTCAAGGAATTTCCGGTTGCTGCTGCCAAAATTGCGATCGCCCGAGCCGATCTGGTAGATTTGTTTAATACGCCGATCGGTCTTTTGAGTGTTAGGGCAAGGGCGATCGGACAGCGCCAAGCCAAACTCCCAGAATCAGCTTGGGACATTGAGCGGTTCTAATATTGTAGAGCGTCAGCGTTTCACGGACAGGCAACATGCCCTCCCCACAAAAAAATTGAACTTTTGTGGGGAGGGCATTTTGCCTTTTCTAAATAAGCATTTCACGGGCAGGCAGGATGCCCAACCCCTACTCCCCACAAAAAAAATTGAATTCTTATGGAACAGGCAAGATGCCTGTTGCTCAAAATGGTGTACCCCACAAAAATTGAACTGTTGTGGCACAGGCATCTTGCCTGTTGCTCAAAATAGTGCATGATGTGCGATCGAATCAATGATTCTTTTTTATACAATCCCCGCCTCTAAATACGTATAAGTACAGTTTATTGGTACATATAGATATGCTAAATCCGAAATATGAGAATTTAACGTAATCCTTAATATAAAATTAATAAGTCGATTCTGAAGCGCTCGGTTTGACGACGGGAACGAACTCACAGGCAAACCCCCAAATTTTCTTTACTTCTGCCTTCTGGCTTTTCAGTGCTGTCGTCAGCGCATCGGAATTATTCTCAGATTTTTAAATCTTTGTAACCTTTACAAGTAATGCCAATGGCTCAAATCTTACTCCAGACAGTTTGGTTTATACCTTGCTATCCACTCATCGGCGGAGTTCTGTCCATGCTGTGGTTTCCGGCAGTTACTCGCCGCACCGGGCCCAGACCGTCCGGTTACGTAAACGCCATATTAACCTTGTTCGCTTTTTTACACGGCGTCATCGCCCTGACAGCTATCTGGAACCAACCCGCGCAACACCAGTTGATTCCTTGGCTGAACGTAGCAGGTTTAGACTTAACCATTCCTGTTGAAATCTCTGCTGTCACCGTCGGGGCGACAGTTTTGATTACCGGACTGAACTTGCTAGCGCAGATTTATGCTTTCGGTTACATGGAAATGGACTGGGGCTGGGCTCGGTTCTTTTCTCTGATGGGGCTGTTTGAAGCTGGGATGTGTGGCTTGGTACTGTGCAATTCCCTGTTCTTCAGCTACATGATTTTGGAAGTTCTGACTTTGGGTACTTACCTGCTAGTCGGGCTGTGGTTCAATCAGTCTTTGGTGGTGACAGGAGCCCGCGACGCTTTCTTAACCAAGCGGGTGGGAGATTTATTCCTGCTGATGGGGGTAGTTGCCATTCTGCCGCTGGCTGGAACTTGGAATTTTGACGAGTTGGCTGTTTGGGCCCAGACTGCAAAGCTTGACCCGACTGTAGCGACGCTGTTGACTTTAGCTTTGATTGCCGGCCCGATGGGTAAGTGCGCTCAGTTTCCCTTGCACCTGTGGCTGGATGAGGCGATGGAAGGCCCTCTGCCGGCAACGATTTTGCGGAACACCGTAGTTGTGGAAACTGGTGCTTGGATATTGATTAAGTTGCAGCCGGTGATTGCTTTGTCGCCCGTGGGGATGACGACAACTATTATTGTAGGCGCTGCGACGGCGGTGGGTGCTTCATTAATTGCGATCGCCCAAATTGATATCAAACGCACGCTTTCCTATATAGTCAGCGCCTACATGGGCTTAGTATTTATCGCCGTCGGCACCGGACAAGCCCAGACAGCCCTGACATTGATATTTGCCTACACCTTGGCAATGGGTTTGCTGGTGATGAGCATCGGTTCGGTAGTTTGGAACACCGTCACTCAGGATATCCGAGCTCTCGGCGGTTTGTGGGGAAAGCGGCCGATATCGGCGATATCGTTTATTGTCGGTAGCGCTGGATTGGTGGGACTGCCGCCCTTCGGCTGTTTCTGGGCTTTAGAAGACTTCACATCCGGGCTTTGGGAAACTCACCCTTTCTTGTTAGGAATAGTGCTGTTTGTAAACGGCGTCACTGCTTTTGGCTTAGTGCGCGTCTTCGGTTTAGTTTTTGGCGGCAAACCAAAGCAAATGACCGAACGTTCGCCAGAAGTTCACTGGCCTTTTATCTTGCCGATGACTGTTTTAATGGGCTTTACTTTGCACGTTCCGCACTTGCTGGCCGCGTGGCAGTTATTGCCTGGGGCGAGTTTGAATTATACCGCCAGTGGACTGCTAGTTGTGTCAACGGCGATCGGCATCGGTGCCGGAGCAGTTGTTTACCTGAATGAGAAATGGGAAAAACCGGTACGAATCGGTTCTCAAGCCCTGCAAGACTTTTTTGCCTACGACTTTTACACCGCCCAACTTTACCGGGTGACAGTGATATTTGCCGTCGGTTTAGTTGCTCGAGTCATCTCCTGGGTCGATCGCAATATTGTGGACGGATTCGCGAACTTAATCGGTTTTGCAACGGTTTTTGGCGGGCAAAGCCTCAAGTACAACGTTAACGGTCAAACTCAGTTTTACGCCCTGACTATTCTGTTCGGAGTTGCACTTTTGGGACTGCTGATAAGCTGGCCTTTGCTAGCTCGCCTGTCGCTGATTGTCGGCGGCTAAATAGAATTAATATTTAAGATTTTAGGTGACATTTTTAATCTAAAATCTTAAAAACATGAAGTCTTGAACAAAGATTTCAAACTAGATACAACAAGGCAACATCAATGAACTCAAACAACAGAAAATTCAATCTTTCCCGACGCAATTCCCTCAAATTTGTCGCAGGAGCCATTGGTACAGGGATACTTGCAGCACGAGCAGGCGCTGATTTGGCTGCACCCGAACCAGTAATTGCTCAAAATGACTTGACTCCCGATGCAGCTCTGAAACAGTTAATGGACGGAAACCAGCGGTTTGTTGACAAAAAACGCCAAAGTCCCCACCAAGACTTACCCCGCCTCCTCGAAGTTGCCATAGCTCAAAAACCCTTTGCTGCTATTCTCGGCTGTGCAGATTCCCGCTTTCCTTCCGAAATTATCTTCGATCAGGGATTGGGAGATTTATTTGTGTGTCGCGTGGCCGGAAATGTTACTACTTCCGAAGAAATTGGCAGCCTGGAATTTGGCACGCTGGTACTGGGAGCAAAAGTGCTTGTGGTAGTCGGGCATAAAAGGTGCGGTGCGGTAGAGGCAACCATCAAAGGAGCTCAAGTTCCCGGTCAAATTGGCAGTTTGATCGAGGCAATTAAGCCTGCTGTAGAAATATCGAAAAACCAAACGGGCGACAGGCTAGAGAATGCCTCAAAAGCCAATGTTGTGCTGCAAGCTAACAGGTTGAAAGCATCTCCAGTTATCTCTAAGTTAATTGCGGACAACAAACTGAAAGTTGTTGGTGCATACTACGATTTAGACACGGGGAGAGTCACTGTTCTTTCTGATTCTTGATGCAACTTTGGATTGAGAGTTTGGGGAAATGTTAATATCTAAACTCTCAAACTATCAAACACAATATCCTGCGAAATAGATTCTTTACTCTTCATTCTTGACACATTATGCTTAGTGCCTTGCTCTGGTTGCCCGCGTTGGGCGCTGCGGTAGTCGGGTTTTTGCCCGGAAACATCAATGGGATGCGTCTGCGTTCAATAGCCTCGGCTTTTGCTGCTGCTGTTTTCCTTTTGAATATTTGGCTGTTGACTCAATTCGATACAGCCAATTCGGGACTGCAATTTCAAGAATATTTGCCTTGGATTCCACAATTAGGTTTGAGCTACAACTTGGGCATTGACGGCTTGTCCTTACCGCTGCTGGTTTTAAGTGCTTTGCTGACGCTATTAGTCATTTACGGTACTGGCGAAGGGATGGCTCGTCCCCAGCTTTACTATGCTTTGATTTTGCTGATCAA
Source organism: Microcoleus sp. MOSTC5 (assembly GCF_036701825.1). Classification (NCBI taxonomy): domain Bacteria; kingdom Bacillati; phylum Cyanobacteriota; class Cyanophyceae; order Oscillatoriales; family Microcoleaceae; genus Microcoleus; species Microcoleus sp. MOSTC5. The sequence goes on from NZ_JAUBRK010000052.1 coordinate 27,063, forward strand.
TGCTGGTATTGCCGGAGCTTTGATGTCTCAAAATTTGCTGCTGTTTGTACTGTTTTACGAAGTAGAATTAATTCCTTTCTACCTGTTGATTGCGATTTGGGGCGGAAAGCAGCGAGAATACGCTGCCATGAAGTTTTTGATTTACACGGCCGTTTCGGGATTTTTAGTTTTAGCGGGATTTTTGGGTGTTGCTTGGCTGAGTGGCTCTTTAAATTTCGATTACACTGCGATTACCACTCAAGAATTGCCCTTGAGAACGCAATTGATCCTGCTAACAATTGTGATAATTGGGTTGGGAATTAAAATTCCTTTAGTGCCGCTGCATACTTGGCTGCCTGATGCTTACGTCGAAGCTTCGCCAGCAACAGCAATTCTGCTGGGAGGGATTTTGGCGAAGTTGGGAACTTACGGTTTAGTGCGGTTCTGCTTGCAGTTGTTTCCCGAAACTTGGTCAATTGTAGCTCCCGGTTTAGCGATTATCGGGACTGTGAGCGTGATGTACGGTGCTTTGAGCGCGATCGCCCAAAAAGACATCAAGCGCATGGTAGCCTATAGTTCGATCGGACATATGGGTTACATCCTCGTTGCCTGCGCCGCCGGCACAAAACTCGCCTTAATCGGCGCTGTCGGGCAAATGGTAAGCCACGGCTTAATTTTAGCTTTGCTGTTTTATTTGGTAGGCATCATCGAAAACAAAGTTGGCACGCGGGATTTGGACGTGCTCAACGGTTTGATGAACCCGATGCGGGGTTTACCCACTGCCAGTTCCCTGTTAGTTTTGGGCGGCATGGCAAGCGCCGGAATTCCGGGTTTGGTGGGTTTTATTGCCGAATTCTTAGTGTTTCAAGGCAGTTTTTCGATCTTTCCAATTCCAACTTTACTCTGCATTTTAGCTTCTGGCTTAACAGCAGTTTACTTTGTTATTCTGCTCAACCGCACCTGTTTTGGAAAGTTGGATAACGCCACAGCTTACTACCCTCCAGTTACGTTTGGTGAAAATATGCCGGCGCTGGTTTTGGCGGCCATCATTTTTGTGTTGGGAATTCAACCTGCTTGGCTGCTCAAGTGGAGCGAATCTACTACAAATGCGATCGTTGCTACTCTGCCGGCGGACAGAAATGCCCAAGTTGCTATTAGCTATCCCCTTGAACATTCGGCGATAAAAATCACGTCTAGAGAAACGATATCCGCCGACGCTGACTAAGAGCATCTACTCGTTACCAGGCAGAGCCTGGTAACGCATATCCTCCGGCTCTGCCTCCAATTTTCCGGTTCAGGCTTGGATATCGGTTCCCAAGCACAGCCGGGGAACCAGTTAAAGAATTGCCACTTTTTGCAAGAATTCAAAACATTTAGGTTCAATCAAAGGAAAAAACAATGGTACAAACCCCTAATAAACCAGCAACTAAACTACCTCCTTCCAAGCACGAATTTGCTGAAGTAATTCACAGGCTAGAAGCTGGCGGCGCGATGATTCCAGATACGCCGGAAAATCTGATGCAAATTATCGCTATCTGGAAAGCTTACGCAGTGCCGATGGATTTCTACTGGCGGGATTTGCTTTACATCGCCGAACGGGTATTTTTACACCCGCTTCCTTTCTTTAAATACTTTTTACCTCAAGAGTATTTAGACTTGCAAAATCACTATGCAGGCGACGGTGCAGATTTGCGGATCTGGCGCGGGACTGGAAGTGCTCACCCGGAACTTTTGGAGTTCATGGAAAAGGGAGAAACTGGTAAACTCCCTCGATTTATGCACCATTTGTGGCACGATCGCATTAACATGGAATTTGCCGAAGAGTGCATGAGGTCAATGCTTTGGCACCGAGGCTTGTACGTGCCGACCAATCAATTCGATCCTTATTTGGACAGTGACGAATATAAGGCTAATGCCGATCGGGCAATTAAAGCTTACTTCAAAAAAGACCCGTTCATGCTGGCACTTCACAAAGCATTTCCAGAAATGTTTTTAGAACAGTGCCGCCAAATGTCTTATTACAGCAATCTCGGTTTATTCTGGGAAGTCATGGCGCCGGTGTTTTTTGAGGTTTCCGACTTGTACGACGAAGGGAAAGTTACCACAGTCCCGCAGGCGATGGATTTCCTAGTAAATGGCATATTTGCGATCGCCGGACGCCCGATTTACCACCACGTTTACATCGACGGCGAGAAGTACGAAATCATCCCAAAATCTAAGGGTTTTACTTGGCTTTACGAAGCAGCGTTACCTTACGTTGAAGCTGTATTTTATCGCACTTCGCCGTTCCGAGGCACCAAATCTTACAATGCTCAAGCTAGGGAAGTTCCTGACGACCAAAAAGACTTCCACTACGGAGTTTTGTATGCAGACAAATTCCCGGTAGGTACGGCGGGGATTCCGCCGACTTTGCTAGCACAAGATATGCTGCATTTCCTGCCGCCTTATTTGATGGATTTCTACAAACAGCGCTGTCGCGGCGAAGATGATATCCTCAATCAAATTGGGGTGACATTTCAGCGATCGATGTACTGCGTTACTTCGGCGGTGATTCAAGCTTTGCGGACGGCGCTTTTGTATCCCTTAGATGACCAGAATCCAAAGCATTTGAAGGCAAATCGGGCTTTCTTTGAGGCTCAGCTCGATCGCTTCTGCCGTCCTGAATACGGCATGAAATATGCAGCGAAGCTCAAGAATATTCAGACTTCGGATTACAGGTAAAGGATGTTTAAGGGAGGCATCTTAGCTGAAAAGTTCGCCAGTCCGTTAGCCAGGGGTTTAAACCCCTGGCTCAAATCTCAAGTCGCTTGAAACCGACTGGGAAAAATCAGAGTTTTTTTAAGCCGTTGAAAAAGTCCTATAATATTAAGTCAGTTGGCATCGTAATTATTCATCTGTCTCACTGATTTTCCTCTAAGTTCTCTGCGGTTTAATCACTCAGATAAAACCGGAAATGATATAACAAATAACAATAACTATGGACAGCAAAGATCTAGCCAAATATATCGAAGCAAAGGACGGGATTTCCAAACCTTGGCTGTTGGTGCAACTGCGGCTGAAAAAATTGCAAGAAAGGCGATCGGAGATTTCTGCTGAAGAGTATCTGACAGAACTTACTGACCTTCACAAAGATTTAATGAATCTCGGCGAATGGTGGCTGGGAATTGAAGATGAAGTCTTCTAAGCGATTTGAAGAATGTTGGGTGGGGGGATGAATTCACCTTCTTCCTGCCAAGCTTCCAGATACATTTCGATCACTTCTTCGCCATGTCGGATTGCTTCTTCGCGGGTTTTGCCGTGGGTACAGGGCATGACAACGCGATCGGCAAACTCTGGAATCGTCACGAGGAAAAGTTGATCCTCGTCAGACCATTGGACGATCATACTGTATCGATTCATGAATCTTCCTCCTTTAACTCGTCGAGTTCGGCTAACAATATTGACAACTGCTTCTCTAAATAGCGTGGCACATCATCTCCGTCTTTGCCGGGAATTGTTAATGTCTTGCCAATCACAGGATGCTGCCATCTCTCATGGCTGCCTTTTCCGCGTTTGGGCAAATAAACAAAGCCCTCACGGGTAATCTGAGCTTTTAACTCGCGAATTTTTCTAGGCATGGTGATTGTCCATTTTCTACCTTCATTTTCTCACTTAGCCATTTGTTTTAATTTTTCCTTTGCCCATTCTCGCAGTTGCACGTCGGGTCGATCGCACTTTAAAATTTTTCCATCAAATCTTTTTCTTGGGCATAGACATCTCGTAGCTGTTGCAGCGCCGCCCCAGAAATGACCGATTTAACAGTAGCTACCAGTTGGCCCCACTCCAGCAATCTGTCAACTGAAACAGCTTTTTTGAACTTGTACGTGTAGAATTTCGTCCAAAATGCTGGTGCTTGCTTGCTTTTCCAGCGTTTGTACCATCTGCCATAATCTTGAGGTGCGATCGGCTTTACTGCTAAAGTCGGGGGAAAATCGGCATAGCTGACAAACCGACTGATGCCTTTGGCGTGAACGTACACCATGTAACGACAGCATTCGATGCGGTAAATCTCGTCTGCTGCGATATTGAACAGGAGTGCGACTGTTTCTTCGGTAACGAATCTCGCCAGCGGATGCAGAATGGGAGATTTATGAATTATTCTCGATTCTGCGATCGTCCGCGATTTTGCCGGAGTTTCTGATATCATGGCTAGTACACCTCTGGATATGGTTAGTAGACTTCTGGATATGGCAAATGCACTTTTTGATAGAAAGAAATAATCTATCCAGATTAGGTTTTACAGACGATCGCCCTTTAGTTTTCCAGGCCGGGGGGCGATCGGCTTTTTAGATGAATTTATTGTAAGGTGTTATAGCACCCATTGTCAAGCATGGGTTTAGTAAGAATTAAAGTCAGAGAACTAGCCGCAGAGAAAGGTTGGACATTCAAGGAAGTTTCAGAACGTTCTGGGGTGGTCTACAACACTGTCAAGCATTATGCCCGCTGTCCCGGGCTGACAACGGTTGACTTTACTTTGCTGCTGAAATTAGCTCGGACTTTTGATGTGATGATTGAGGATTTGGTTGAAGTTTTGGAGGAATAGTCGATCGGCCTTTCTATGTTTTTACTATAAACTTTTTTGTTTCGTCTTGTCAAGACGCGCTTAAGCATTTTGCATCGCAGCTAAAAGCTCAGCTTAAAGGTGCTAAGATTTAATCCAAGTTGTTAATCTCCCGTTACCTTTGTGACAATCAAGCAATTTGGTTCGGGGCCTCGGATTCATCTGTCGGATCGATCTAAAATCTAAAATCTAAAATCTAAAATTGGATGACTAGAGCCAGTACCGCCATCGGGGTGAGCCCCATCATCAAGGAAATTGTGCAGAAAAAGGCGCTAGCAACCCGACTAACGCTGAAGGAAATTATCTATGTCGGGATGCTGGCGATTGACGATTTGGACGAAAAGCGCTTGCAAGAGTTGGCTGACAAGGTGCATCAGATGCAGGTGAATGGTGAAATTTGAGGCGATGAGGGCGATCTCACTTCGAGTGAAGTAAGGCAAGGGCGCTCCTATGGAATTCGTCTACTGAAACAAATTCTTATTTTGCTACCAATAAATTGGGGTCTTCTTCTCCTCAACAGGAGCGTTCTCCGATCTAGTATTTGTACCCGTTTCGGTGCTCTTAGCGCCACACAGTCTGCTCAAATCAACTATCGTGCTATCGGAGCGCTGATAAAAACAAAAAGGTCGATCGTTGGATTGAGCATAAGGTGGAGCAAAAATAGCAGGCATGGAAAAGCGATCAGAAGACTGCCTCGGCATTGGGGATACTGGAACTTTCATCTCGGTGGTTGGCTCTGACGGTTTTGCACTGGCTGCGTCGGCCGTTACCATTCCTGACAGTAGCAGAAATGCCACCGAAAGCAGGAGGAGATTGGAGCGTTTCATATTACTTTTCGACAATCTTGCTTCTGAGACTATTAACAAATGCCAGGACTTCGGATTTCTCTGGTGGATTGACCCCATTTTTATCGAGAGCTTGGGACACATCATTAGCAAAAGCGTTAAATTCATTGTTCGTGAGACCTCCATCCATTCCACTATGGGAAAGCTTCATAGTCCGCCCTGTATAAACACAAGGCCCCCCTGCCGCTTGGCAGAATTGATCCACTAACAACTGACGCAGCCTCTGTTGTGAGTTTGTGCCCAAGCCAATAAAGTATTTACCAATTAGTGCGTCAGCGAATATGAAAGTTGTTGAATCATCAATGACTTTTGCGATCGCGTTGTAGCCTCCCAGCCTAGTGTATAGAGAATTTCCTCCGGGAACTTGTGCAATCAGATCTGTAGTTACTTTTTCTGCTGATTCTTGTGCTGGCATCACTGGCGTAGAACGAGCGAAACTAGGGCTTAATCTGAAAGTAGTCACAACGATGACTGTGATACAAATTAATGTCAACAACATTGCCAAAGATTTACTGAGTTTCATTGAAAAATCTCCAATTGTGAGGGTAATATGGTTAATTGAATCTTCAGCACTAAGTGATTTACAGATACATAGGCTTAAGAAGCCGACAGCCGAAGTATGAGCTCAACTAAACTTAGTCTTTCGCTCTGTGCGATCGTAAAGAGGCGAGGGTAAAGAGCGATCGCTCTCCACTTCAATTGATAACTTTACCATCAAATCATCTTACGGTAGAGTTTGTAATATTTCTTAGATAAGTCAGCATTTGCTGATTGATTGACTTCACATTGTGTTGCATCTTGTCAAAACGCGGTTAAAAAGTTGCTTCGCAGCTAAAAACTCAGGTTAAAAGTCCTAAGATTTAATCGAAGTGGTTAATCTCCGGTTAGTTGGTGACGAGAGCCCGTACTGCCATTGGAGTCAGCCCCATAATTAAGGAACTTGTGCAGAAAAAGGCGCTAGCAACCCGACTAACACTTAAGGAAATTACCTATGTAGGGATGCTGGCGATTGACAAGCTAGACGAAAATCGCTGGCAAGAATTGGCCGATCGGGTGCATCTGATGCAGGTGAATGGGGAGATTTGAGGGGATAAGGGCGATTCCCTACGAGATAGCTACGCTTCACGCACTTTTGGTGAAATGAGGTTCGGGGCGATAGCATATTCAAAAATTTTCCCGCCTATATTTTTCGTATAAATAAGCATCTCGCAGTTGTTGCAAAGCTGTTTCTGAGAACAGGGATTTGGCTACAGCTACCAAGAGGCCCCATGCAAGCTGTTTATCCGCAGTAGTAGCGTATTTGAATTGATGTATATAAAACTGTGTCCAAAAATCAGGTGCTTTTGTGCCTTTCCAGCGTTTGTACCATCTGCCAAAGTCTTGAATTCTCGGTAATTCTACTTCTAAAATTGGCGGAAAATCCGCATAACTGACAAACCGACTGATGCCTTTAGCGTGGACGTAGACCATGTAACGAAAGCATTCGATGCGGTAAATCTCGTCTACTGAGATATTGAACAGCAGTGCAACAGTTTCTTCTGTGACAAATCTTGCCAGCCGATGAAGGACTGGGGACTTGTGGATAATTTTGGAGCAGGCGAAGGTGCTTGATTTTAGCTGGAATGCTGCTATCATGGTGAATAACTTAGACAGTTGATACCTGTCTACATAAGTTTTAAAGGCGATCGCCCTTAAGTTGTCTAGACCGGGGGCGATCGCTTTTTTGTATTTTTTACACTATAGCATGATTAACTGTACTTAGTCAAACATTATTGTACTTAATCGGAGTGAGGATGGTAACATCAAGGAAAGTTGTTATTAATAGTTGATTATTCTTCGTGGCTAAAACTAATACTGCGATCGCCGTCAGTTCCGCGATCAAGGAAGTCATTCAAAAACAAGCGCTAGCGACCAGACTAACCCAGAAGGAAGTCGTCTACTTGGGAATGCTGGCAATTGATGCACTCGATAAGGAAAGCCGCCAAGAGTTGGCAGATAAGGTGCATCAGATGCAGGTCAATGGGGAGATTTGAAGCTGAGGAAAACCAGGTCAAACCGTGATTGAATCAGTCATATCAAATCCGCCCTTCATCGTCCTGTATTCATCTCTCTGTTCTCTGACTCTGCGTTCTCTGCGTTCTCTGCGGTTTAATCATTCCAATGCAACCGGAATTGATATTACACATGGGCGTCCAGAAACCGGGTTTTTACGAAAAGACGGGTTGCAACCAGCAGATTAGGAAAAAAACCCGGTTTCGAGGAGTCGGAGTGCGTAACTCCCGTATCTAGAATCTCAAAGGGTAGAATTCTCTGGAACTACCAACATCCGCGATTCTATTTCTTCCCAGGTTTTTGCTGATATTCTCACTGCTGCTGCTTGGCATCCGACGATCAGATAATTGGCATATAAATAATCTGTCAGCACCTTTACTTCTTCCTGAGATAATTTGACTATTTCTATATTGAGATGGAGTGCGTTACACCAGGTATCTAAAAGGCCATCTAAAAATGCTAAGTCTGTTTGGTCGGATTGGTTAGCATCAGCAAATCGCTCTTTGAGTGCTGTCAGTTGAGCAATCAGTTCAGTCCAATTGACATCCTTGAAGATTTTGATTTTTTTAAATTCTTTGGCGATGGTGATGGCGTAGGCGTTGGCGTTGGCGTTGCCGATGGCGATCGAGTTGGGGTAGGCGATGGCGATGCCGTTAACCTTGGCGATGGCGTTGGCGATGGCGATGGCGTAGGCGTTGGCGTTGGCGATGGCGATGGCGTTGGCGTTGGCGTTGGCGATGTCGTAGCCGATGCTGATGTCGTAGGCGTTAGCGTTGACCTTGGCGTTGGCGATGGCGTAGGCGTTGGCGTTGGCGTTGCCGATGGCGATAGCGATCGCCAGAGCACGTTTACCCACAGGCTTAAAATCATCTTCCGAGTCCTTAGTCGCTGCATCTGCCCATTGCAATAGCCCTTGCAACTTCGGCGTGTTAATGTACTTTTGAGCTTCTTTTTCCATTAACAGCAGCAAGTCATCAGCCCCATTTTTTGCACGCACCAACCCCGCTACCAACAAAAACACTTCTGGCCAGCGATAATCAGAGAGATGGCAGGTAACTAACTGCTCAATTAAATTATTATCAGCAATATATTGCGCCGTGAGATATTCCTGAAGCGTCAAATGCGAAAACGAGTAGACATCCTCAGCTCGTTCTACCAAAATCCCCTGTTGAACTGCAATAGCTTTCAGAACCGCCTCACCGTCTAAATGCTTCGGTGCATTCAAATTGCCTGCTAAAAAAGTTTTAATTTCCTCAACCACTTCTCGCTGCGAAAAAAACAGCTTATTAGCCTCAAAACCAGTATAAGCAATCTCCGATAACAAACTCTCCTCTAACTCCGTGCTGAGTCCTTGATAAATTTCATCTCGCAGAATCCGCTTTTCCGCCGCCCATTCTTCCAACAATATCCGCAAAGCCTTTTTATAAAGAACACTGCGATTATTCGGAAAGTTTTGCGAACGGTCATAATTGAGGCAGAGGAAAGTTAGCAATAATGGCGTGTGGGCTAACTCTTTAGCTGCTGCATATTCTGGCTTTTGCAATAACTTCCAACATTTTTGAGCCGTTCCCGCTTGTTTATCAACCTCAGACTGAAACCAGTTACCAATGAATTGCTCAATTTGAGTATCGTCAAAGTCTGCAATTTTTACATCCGTAAAGCGTTGAAAGTTGTTTCTATAAGCGGCTGTGCGACAAGAGACAATGAAGCTATTTTTATCGTAGCGGTCAACAAAATTTTGAATTTTACTAATGACCTCATTTGTGTTGACTGTCGGCACTTCATCCAATCCATCCAGCAAGATTAATAGCTTTCCCTGCTCTAATGCCTTAGCGATAACTTGCTCGGAAGGGGGAAAGCCACAAATGCTAAACTCTTCAACAATTAATTTTTCTATGTCTATCTGGCTAGATGTAAAGCTTTTAAGTTCGATAAAAACAGGAATGCGATCGTGATCAAATCCGCCTTTTTTGCCCTTCAGTGCTTCGAGTCCTATTTTCCGCAAAAATGTAGATTTTCCGGCCCCGGGCTGCCCTAAAACCATCAAATATTGCTTCTCATTAGCAATTTTTAGCCCTTCTTGCTTCTGGCAGTCTTGCTGCTGAAAACTTCGCTCTTTTGCTTGGCGGTAAGCTTCCTCTAAATTTTGGATTGATTCAAAACTGCGCTTTTCTTGCTTATCCAAAAACTGCACAGCAGTATAAACCGATTCTAATGGCACAGCCTCCCGCATTCCCAATACTTTCAGAATGCCGTGACGCTTGAAGTAGCGTTTTTCGTATTCCCCTGATGCCTTGTAAATTAGCTGTTTAGTTTTCTCATCTAGCTTTTTGCCCATCAAACCGAGAAACTTGCCACCAGTTTCAAAGACTGACTGGAAAATGGGGAGGGCGATACCGCTAACACAACTTATAGCAAAGGGTTCAATTCCTGTCATGGCAGTATTAATGAGGTTTTTATGATGGGACTTAGCCGCGTCGAGGTCAGAAACCGGGTTTCTTCTATATATCTCTAGTTTGACGCATCAAGCGCAGCTTGTCCTTGCTCAATGCTCGGATACACTAAATCCAGCACAGCAGAGGGTCGATCGCCCGAGTGGTAGAGTGAAAAGGCCGATCGACCTTCAAGTCACTTATGCGATCGAGTTGCCCTCTAAAATGGGTTTACGTGCAACGAATCCTGCATGAGCTTTTGGCAAGTTGTACTCACCGTAACTACCGATGATTTGAACTTGAAAACCTACGCGATCGAGTGCTTCAGCAATATCTTTTGCCTTGTACAACCGCAAACAGTGTATTTCCTCATCTCGCCTGTAGGTTTCCCCTACTTTACGAAGAGTAATGATGCGGCGAATTAAGGTTTGATTCTCTTGATTTTCTTCCTTCTCAACCAGAACTATCCAATCTTTTCCTTCGGTGAATCCTTTGGTTGTGTTTCCTGCTGCAATCTGTCCGGGTTCTGCAATGTCAAAGATGAAAACACCGCCCTCGGTTAAGGCGTGATAAATGCGACGGAAAAATTGCACCAGGTTTTGGCGATCGTTGTCTGCATCAAACAGATAATTCAAACATTCGCCGATCGAGGTGACAGCATTACAGGGTGGGATATCAGTTTTAAACAGCGACTCAACTCGAAACTCGCCATCAGGCACTCTGTTTCGGGCAATGGCAATCAAAGACTCAGAAATATCAACTCCCAGAACACGATAACCAGCCTTTCTGAATTCTAGTGCTGATAATCCGCTGCCACAACCCAAGTCCACGACTAAACCTTCTGGTAGCTTGTTTTGGGCCAAGATATTCAATATACCAGGGGCAGATTTGAGAGCATAATCGCTATGCCCAATATCATGAATATATGCGAGGTCTTCCTTATACCACTCTGTCATGACTTCGTTCCAGCAGACTACTTAACAAATTTAGTGGCGATCGCACTTTTATTTGTGCTTGACAGACTCAGCCAACCGCTTCGCATTGTCCCGCCTATGAACATTAATCGAACTGCATTTTGCTTCGACCCATCGATCTTATTCCATCCATCCGTTACATCCCGTACACTACTCGTTGCCGAACTTCTTTCTGCTATACAAAAAAATCCCCCGCCAGAAGGCAGGGGATTTCATTTAATTACCTAGAAACCAGAGTTCAGAGTTACCCGAATTTCCCGGCCGTCGAGGCAATTACAAAGGCCGCGTAAGTGAGGACGTTGCCCACAGTAAAGTGAACTAAGCCAACCAAACGACCTTGGACGATGGACAAAGCAACAGGCTTGTCTTTCCAGCGAACCAAGTTAGCCAAAGGAGTGCGCTCGTGAGCCCAAACCAAAGTCTCGATCAACTCTTGCCAGTAACCTCTCCAAGAGATCAGGAACATGAAACCAGTTGCCCAAACGAGGTGTCCGAATAAGAACATCCAAGCCCAGACTGACAAGTTGTTAGTACCGTACGGGTTGTAACCGTTGATCAACTGAGAAGAATACAGCCAGAGGTAATCGCGGAACCAGCCCATCAGGTAGGTAGAAGACTCATTGAACTGAGCCACGTTACCTTGCCAGATGCCCAGGTGCTTCCAGTGCCAGTAGAACGTTACCCAAGCTAGGGTGTTCAGCATCCAGAAGACAGACATGTACATCGCGTCCCAAGCAGAGATGTCGCAAGTACCGCCACGGCCGGGGCCGTCGCAAGGGAAAGAATAACCGAAGTCTTTTTTGTCCGGCATCAGCTTAGAACCGCGTGCATCCAGAGCGCCTTTGACCAAGATCAAGGTGGTGGTGTGCAAGCCTAGTGCGATCGCGTGGTGAACCAAGAAATCGCCAGGTCCGATTGCCAAGAACAGAGAATTAGTACCGCTGTTGATCGCGTCCAACCAGCCTGGGAGCCATACGTTGCCGTAGTTCGGCCAAGCGGTAGAAGCAATGCTGTCAGGGTTAGACAACAGCACGTCCATGCCGTAGAGAGCTTTTCCGTGAGCAGCTTGGATGAACTGTGCGAACACTGGTTCAATCAAGATTTGCTTTTCAGGAGTACCGAAAGCAACTACAACGTCATTGTGAACGTACAGTCCCAAAGTGTGGAAGCCCAAGAACAGCGACACCCAGCTCAAGTGAGAGATAATCGCTTCTTTGTGCTGCAACACTCGATCGAGCACGTTACCTTTGTTTGATTCAGGATCGTAGTCCCGCACCAAGAAGATAGCTCCGTGGGCGAAAGCGCCGACCATGATGAATCCAGCAATGTACTGGTGGTGCGTGTAAAGCGCAGCCTGAGTCGTGAAGTCCTTACCTATGAAAGCATAGGGAGGCATCGCGTACATATGCTGTGCTACCAGGGAGGTAATGACGCCCAAAGCGGCGAGGTGCCAGCCCAATTGGAAGTGCAGCGAGTTGTTGTAGGTTTCGTAAATGCCTTGGTGAGGCATATTGAAGGGGCCTTCAACTTTCTTACCAAAGAAGTCTTTGGCGTCGCACATTTCTTTGATGCTGTGACCGATACCGAAGTTAGTCCGGTACATATGACCGGCAACGATAAACAGAACTGCGATCGCCAAGTGGTGGTGAGCGATGTCTGTCAGCCACAGGGATTCTGTTTGAGGGTGGAAGCCACCCAAGAAAGTCAGAATTGCGGTTCCCGCGCCTTCGGCAGTACCGAAGACATGGCTCGCTGAATCAGGGTTCTCGGCGTATACGCCCCAGTTACCACTGAAGAACGGAGCCAAACCGGCCGGATGAGGCGGGGTAGACAGGAAGTTGTCCCAACCTACGTGCTGTCCGCGAGATTCGGGGATAGCAACGTGAACCATGTGACCAGTCCAAGCCAAAGAGCTGACACCGAACAAACCAGCCAAGTGGTGGTTGAGGCGAGATTCAGCATTTTTGAACCAAGACAAGCTGGGGCGGTACTTGGGCTGGAGGTGCAACCAACCTGCGAACAGGAAGACAGCCGCCAGGAGTAGCAAGAAGATAGCTCCTTGATACAGGTCGGCGTTGGTCCGAATCCCTTGAGTGAACCACCAATGGTAGACACCGGAGTAAGAGATGTCTACTGGGTTAGAAGCGCCCCCTTGAGTGAAAGCTTCTACTGCAGGAGCGCCGAATTGCGGGTCCCAAATCGCGTGAGCGATCGGGCGGACGTTTAGAGGGTCTTTAATCCACTGTTCAAAGTTACCTTGCCATGCTACGTGGAACAGGCTGCCCGAAGTCCACAAGAAAATGATTGCTAGGTGGCCGAAGTGAGAAGCAAAAATCTTTTGGTAAAGATTTTCTTCGGTCATGCCATCGTGGCTTTCAAAGTCGTGTGCTGTGGCAATCCCGTACCAGATCCGCCGTGTGGTCGGGTCTTGGGCAAGGTCTTGGCTAAATTTTGGAAATTTCGTTGCCATAAGCCTTGATTAATCCTGAATCCTGAACAAAATTGAAGGGATTCGGTTCGGAGTTTGGATTCTGGGTTTGAGATTCCTCCCAAATCCCGAATCCAAAACCTAGGGGTAGTTTACCCTACCGAAATGATTCGCGCTAGGAAAAATGCCCACGTAGTGACAATTCCGCCTAACAGGTAGTGAGCTACACCCACAGCCCGACCCTGAATAATGCTCAGAGCGCGAGGCTGAATCGAGGGAGCTACCTTGAGCTTATTGTGAGCCCAAACAATGGATTCAATCAGTTCTTGCCAGTAGCCGCGGCCGCTGAACAGGAACATCAAGCTGAAGGCGAACACAAAGTGTCCAGCTAGGAACATCAGACCGTAGGCCGACAGTGCCGAACCGTAGGACTGAATTACCTGAGAAGCTTGCGCCCAGAGGAAGTCCCGCAGCCAGCCGTTAATCGTGAGCGCACTTTGTGCGAAATTACCGCCGGTGATGTGAGAAATTGTGCCGTCTGGCGATACTGTTCCCCACACGTCCGACTGCATTTTCCAGCTAAAGTGGAAAATCACGATCGAGATGCAGTTGTACATCCAGAACAAGCCTAGGAACACGTGATCCCAACCCGAAACTTGGCAGGTGCCGCCACGGCCGGGGCCGTCGCAAGGGAACCGGAAGCCCAAGTTACCTTTGTCAGGAACCAAACGAGAACTGCGTGCGAACAACACGCCCTTCAAGAGGATCAGGACTGTAACGTGAATGGTGAAAGCGTGGATGTGGTGGATCAAGAAGTCCGCCGTACCCAACTCGATCGGCATCATCGCTACTTTGCCGGCGACTACTACTGCACCGCCGCCAAAAGCGTGGCTGACGATTTCCGTAGCATTAGGCGCTGTTGTGCCCGGAGCCAAGGCGTGGATGTTTTGCACCCACTGGGCAAATATCGGACGCAACTGAATCCCGGTATCGGAGAACAAATCTTGAGGACGACCGAAAGCCCGCATCGTGTCGTTGTGAACGTACAGACCGAAGCTGTGGAAGCCCAAGAATATGCAAACCCAGTTCAGGTGAGAGATTATGGCATCTCTGTGGCGGATTACGCGGTCGAGCAGGTTATTAACGTGCTGGGCCGGATCGTAATCCCGCACCATGAATATTGCTGCGTGAGCTGCTGCTCCAACAATCAGGAATCCGCCAATCCACATGTGGTGGGTGAACAGGGATAGCTGAGTCGGGTAGTCCGTAGCAATGTACGGATACGGAGGCATCGCGTACATGTGGTGAGCCACGATGATGCTCAAAGAGCCCATCCAGGCCAAGTTCCACGACAGTTGGCAGTGCCAAGACTGCGTGAAGATTTCGTACATCCCCTTGTGGCCTTCGCCTGTGAAGGGGCCTTTGTGAGCTTCCAGAACTTCTTTGAAGCTGTGGCCGATGCCCCAGTTCGTGCGGTAGAAGTGTCCGGCGACGATGAACAGCACTGCCAAAGCTAAGTGGTGGTGCGTTGTATCGGTCAGCCACAGACCGCCTGTGGTGGGGTTCAGACCGCCTTTGAAGGTCAGGAAGTCTGAGTATGCGCCCCAGTTGAGGGTGAAGAAGGGGGTTAAACCTTTAGCGAAACTCGGGTAGATGTCAGCCATCAAGCCCGGTGTCAAAATCCACTCGTGCGGCAGAGGGATGTCAGCAACTGTTTTGATCAGCTTGCCGCCGACTGTCAGCGGTGCGCCCGCATCGATCGCGTCCATGCAAGCGTTAATCGGCAGCGAAACGTGAATTTGCTGTCCCGCGTAGCCCAAACAACCGCAGCCGAGCAAACCTGCCAAGTGGTGGTTCATCATCGATTCCACGTTCTGGAACCATTCCAGTTTCGGAGCGCGGACGTGATAGTGGAACCAACCGGCAAATAGCATCAGGGCTGCCATTACCAAGGCGCCGATCGCAGTGCAATATAGCTGGTATGAGTTAGTGATGCCGTTGGCGTGCCACCACTGGAACAGACCAGAGGTGATCTGAATCCCGTGAAAACCGCCGCCTACATCTGCATTTAAAATTTCTTGACCAAAAATCGGCCAGACCACTTGAGCGCTGGGCTTGATGGCTGTAGGATTTGTCAGCCAAGCTTCGTAATTGGAAAATTTAGCGCCGTGGAAATATGCGCCGCTCAACCATACGAAGATTACTGCCAAGTGGCCGAAGTGAGCGCTAAAGATTTTGCGCGAAACGTCTTCTAAGTCACTTGTATGACTGTCAAAGTCGTGAGCGTTAGCGTGGAGGTTCCAAATCCAAGTGGTGGTTTTTGGCCCTTTAGCTAGAGTGCGATCGAAATGACCTGGTTTTGACCACTTCTCGAAGGAAGTGGGAACCGGATTCTCATCGACTACTACCCTAACTTTTACCTCTCGCTCTGGAGGACTAATGGTCATGAAGACTCTCCTCTCGGTAAGACAAGGAACGAGAACTGATAATGTATCTGACATTCCCCGGGCTTTTGGTACGGGGATTCTCGGTTCTCCGACACAGATTGCACTTCACTCTTTGCAGAGTTAGACGCAGGTGCATCGTCTCCCCAAGCATTTTGCTTCTTTGAAGAAGCCAGGTTCCCAGTGTCGTTAACAATGTCGCTGGGTACTGCCAACTCTTCTCACCAGATGAGCCGCCGATCGTGTCCCTGAGTTAGGTTAGATGCGGCTGCTCCTTTTGAGGGAGTTTTATGAATTATAAGCTTGCTAGAGGAGTATTAATCCCTTGTTAACAATACTTAAAAAAGCCTCAATTCTTGATGCAATAACGCCTTTAATTTCCATAGTCCCTCGAAAAAGTCAAGGGGTAATGCCATTAACTTTACAAAACTAAAAGATAAGGTAATTGAGGAATACTGATTTGTAGAGAAATGTTTCGGACAACGGCTGCGAGAGTTAATAGTCTGAGAGGATGGGTTCCCCCTGCAACATCAATCCGGGTTCCTACGAGCCTCCCGAATTCCCGATCGGCAATTCCCAAATACTAAATTCGGTTTTGGGCTATAGTTCCCTATGAGAAGGCTTCTAGGAGTATGGTTGCGTGATTGGCATCAATTGGCACAGAACGGTTGCGGGCAGGCTGCTGGCATTGTTCGCAGCAGCAGTATTAATTTTGGGTTTAGCAAGCTGTGGCGCGGGCCATCCCGAATTGCCCAAATCAGGGAACAAGAGCGGCTCAGATACCGCCCAGATGAACAGAATCTCAGAGGTTTCTCCCCCAGAAGCCCTTCAACAACTGCGTCAGGCTCTAGAAATCTACCAGCCTCAAATTAGTATTTTGAATCCAAAACCTGACGAAGTGCTTCAGGATACAAATGTGCCTGTTCAGTTCCAAGTTAAGGGCTTGCCCATTTTCAAAGATCCAAACTTGGGTTTGGGCCCCCATCTGCAAGTTTTATTAGATAACCAACCTTATGCACAAGTTTACGATATCAACCAACCTTTAACGCTCTCGGACTTAGAACCCGGAACCCATACCCTGCAGGTGTTAGCCGCTCGCCCTTGGGAAGAAAGCTTTAAAAACGAAGGTGCGGCGGCCCAAACCACCTTTCACGTTTTTACCAAAACAGACGACAATAATCCCGATCGAACATTGCCCTTATTAACGTACAACAGCCCCCAAGGCAGCTACGGGGCAGAACCCATCCTGCTCGACTTTTACTTGACAAATGCCCCCCTGCACGAAGTGGCGCAAGAAAATTCCCAAGATGAAATACTCGATTGGAAAATTCGAGCCACAGTCAACGGCGAAAGCTTTGCGATCGACCAGTGGCAACCTATATATCTTAAAGGATTCAAACCAGGGAAAAACTGGCTACAGCTAGAATTAATTGACGAACGGGGAAAAATCGTCAAAAACGCCTTTAATAATACAGTCAGACTGATAAATTACGAACCGCTCGGTCAAGACACTCTTTCAAAATTACTGCGAGGCGAACTAACAGTAGCAGAAACTCGCGGTATAGTTGATCGCGCCTACCAAGCCCCCGAGCCCACACCAACGCCAACCCCCGAACCGAAACCGACACCTGCATTAGAAAAAACACCAGTTGTCCAACCCTCACCAGCGGTTCCAGAAACCCCAGTTACCCAACCCAGCTTAGAGCCAACAGTTGCTCCCGAAGTTGCTCCGGTTCAAATAATAGAACCGACGCCAACAGCAACCCCGCAACTCGAAGCGCCAAAACTTGTAGAACCAGTTCCAGTAATAGAACCGAAGCCGACAGCAACTCCAGAATTAGAATCATCAAAAGCTGTAGAACCAGTTCCAGTAATAGAACCGAAGCCGACAGCAACTCCACAGTTAGAAACCCCCACAGTTGTGGTTCCTGTTAAAATAATAGAACCCACAGCAACAGCATCTCCCGAAGCAAAAAAACAGGAATATAAAGGATACTACAATCGGTTTCGCAACTTTTTGCGTCAAGTTGTCGAACCTGCTACTCCTTCAGATTCCCCAACTCTGCCAGAAATAACAAAAAAAGCTCCTGTACCAAAAGTAGTCGCTCCTACGATACCAGAACAATCTCCCAATCTTGTACCGACAGCGCCACCAGTTACCACAGAAACTCCTAGCCAGCCAACCCCCAACTTAGCTGCTCCCGAAAAAACAGTTTTAGAACCCGAAAATCAGCCAAAATCCGAACAAAAAGTCGAATTTGCCACGTAACAAAATCTTTCTGAGCTTCTTCGTGGCATGGGCGTCCCGCCCGTGCTGCATCTGCGGTCAAAAATTAAAGGAAACCCAAAAATGACCTACCTAGAAACAGCAGCCCAATTCTACAGCGATGTTGCCGAAACACCCCAAATCGGACTTTGCTGCGTCCAAAGCAGTCCCTTGCAATTGCCAGGATTAAAAATTCCCGAACAAATGCAAGAAATGAATTACGGCTGCGGTACAACAGTCCACGCCGCCGAACTTGTCGGCAATCCAGTCGTGCTTTATGTAGGCGTCGGCGGCGGTTTAGAAGCACTGCAATTTGCTTATTTTTCTAGACAAAAGGGAGCAGTAATTGCCGTCGATCCGGTTCCAGCAATGCGAGAAGCGGCTGCACGAAACTTGCAAATTGCCGCCCAAGAAAATGATTGGTTTGATGCGAGTTTTGTGGAAATTCGTGAAGGCGATGCTTTTGCGTTGCCAGTGCCGGATGCTTCTGTAGATGTTGTCGCCCAAAACTGCTTGTTTAATATCTTTGAACCTGCGGATTTAGCTAAAGCATTAAAAGAAACTTATCGGGTCTTAAAACCCGGTGGCAGGTTGTTGATGAGCGATCCGATCGCAACTCGCCCCATTCCGCAGCATTTGAAAGAAGACCAACGCTTGCGGGCCTTGTGTTTGTCGGGCGCTTTGACATACGCAGAATACGTTCAACACCTTGTAGACGTTGGTTTTGGGCAAGTCGAAGTGCGGGCGCGCCGTCCTTACCGATTGCTCGACAAACACAATTATCAGTTAGATGCGGATTTGCTGTTAGAAAGCCTGGATTCGGTGTCTTTCAAAGTGCCTGTACCCGATGATGGAGCTTGCATTTTCACTGGCAAGACTGCGATTTATGCGGGGTCTGAAGAGCTGTTTGATGACGGGGCGGGTCACGTTTTGCAGCGGGGCGTGCCGGCGGCGGTATGCGATAAAACTGCTGGGAAGTTGGGGGGATTAATGCCCAATAAGGTGTTAATTACTGATTCGACTTGGCATTATAACGGCGGCGGTTGCTGTTAGATTGATTTCCGAATCTGGAGGTAGCGTTCACCGCAGAGATAGCTGCCTCTTTCAACTATTTTTACTGATAGTTATCTCTGGACTATACCTCATAAAAATTATCAGAGGAGTTATTATATGAGTATTTTAGATGTGTTAAAGAAAGAGAGCTTCTCGGTAAGTATGAAAAATATTTGTTGCGAAGGACATCAAGAGCGTGAAATTCTAAAACTCATCCTGTCCTACCTAGATAATATGATTGACCAGCGAGTATTTGATGCAGTCATTTATGAAAGGTTGGAGAAGATTACTCTAGAAATAGGGGAATTGTTGAAGGCAGATAGAACCACAATTTTTCTATTTGATAAAGAGCAAAATGAACTGTGGGCAGTTGTAGCTAAAGACGAAAATGGCAAAAATTTAGAGATCAGATTTCCCGCTAATCTGCGCATTGCGGGAGAAGTAGCCACGGAGAAAAAAGTTGTAAATATTCCCTATGATTTCTATGATGACCCACGTTCTGTCAACGTCAAAAAAATTGACGGAAGAACAGGATATCGCTGTTATACAATGCTGGCGATGCCCCTGATAGACGAAGAAACAGGCAAGTTAATCGCAGTAGTTCAACTCATTAATAAACTCAAGCCGAACCACAAAGATTATGGTACTTTAAGCGAACAGATTGACAAGGTTGGGTTTACTCAAGCAGACGAAGAAAATTTTAGAGAATTTGCCTCGTCCATTCGCTTAGTTGTAGAGTCGTCCAAATCTTTCTACGCCGCAAGTCAAAGACAACGGGCCGCGACAGCGCTGATGAACGCCGTTAACGCTCTTTCTCAGAGCGGTTTAGACTTAGATGATACCTTGAAGCGGGTGATGGATCAGGCCCAAGAACTGATGCAAGCCGATCGCAGTATCTTGTGGCTACTTGACGCAGATAAAGATCAACTGTGGACGAAAATCCCGATCGCCGGCGATCTTAAAGAACTTCGCATACCCAGAACCGCCGGTTTTGCAGGTATTGTGGCTCAATCCGGCGAACCGCTGTTGATTCCCTTTGACGTGTACGACGATCCCCGCGCTGCAACTTCCAAAGAAGTGGATCAAAAGTCGGGGTATCGCACTTGCAGTATGCTGTGTATGCCGGTGTTTAACTCCAACCACAAATTGATTGGCGTCACCCAATTAGTTAATAAAAAACGAAAAGGAGAATTCCCCCCCTACAACCCCGAAGATTGGCCGCACGCCCCCGAACAGTGGAAAGCGAGTTTCAATCAAACCGACATGGAATTTATGAAGGCGTTTAACATCCAAGCAGGAGTCGCCCTGCAAAACGCTATCCTGTTTTCCGAGGTCAAACAACAAGAAAACAGACATAAAGATATAGTGCGATCGCTCCCTAGTGGCGTCATAACGACAGATGAAAAAGGTAACATTATTACCGCTAATGAGCGAGCTAAACAATTGCTAGGTGCTAGCGAGGGAGAAGTCGTAGAGGGTGTATCTTTGGGTGATTTAATTAAAATCGAGAATGATAGTTTTAGTCAATGGTTAAATGCTGCTTTGTTACCCGAAGGCGATCGAGATAGAGAGCAATATTACCCCAATCTGGTTCTATTGCCATTGCAAGGAGAACCGCAGAATATTAATCTGTGGGTTAACTCAATGACAGACGCGATCGAACCGACCAAAATTAACGGAGTATTGGTTATTTTGGAAAATAACCGCAGGGAAAACCAAGGATAAAATTTGGGAGAAGCAAGAAGAGTGTATTGTTGGTGAACCCGCCCAGAAGCCATATATTAATTAGCTTGGTATTTTCGGACATAAATAACCTAACTATTCCTAGTTACCAAGCTATAGCCGGGACTTGAGGCGCGACTGATTCCCTGCAATACTGCGTGATTAGCCCTTGGGCATTTTCTCTGTTTTGTCCTGTGAATAAATTGAAAACTACTTCTTTATCTTGAGAGGAGAGATATAACAAACCACACTTTTTTACCCGCGAATAAATTAAGGGAACTTTGGCAAACTCAAGTAAAGTAGCTTTTTTGCGATCGCGCTCTCTGGCTTCTGGGCTATCGTGGTATTGAGACTGAAACTCTACTACTAGGCAAGGATTGTAATTCAAGTCTGTGATTAGAGCATCCACAGCACTGCTAAATAAAAACTTTTTTAGTTCCCAGTCAAGGTTGCTGACTTGTTCGCAAATTTGGGATAAGCTAACCTGTGTATGGATTTTATAGTTGTTATCTACACAGGTATGAAGGAACTCAAGCATTCTTTCTTCGTAAGGGTTAACAAGTCTTTTGGCTTTGACAGACATTATTGTGCCTCTAGGATAATTTTTGCAAAGTGACCAAGGAACTCTTCTAGAACTTCTCTTGAACTGATAGATACTTGCCATGCGTAGGGAAACAGTTTATCTTCCCTGAGTATGACGTAGCTGTCCCTATTACTTAATGTTTCAAGGGGAAAATTTTCATTTTCTTTAAGGGAAATATTGAGAATTGTGCGTTTACAGGAAGCAAAAGAAACGTTAATTTTTTGTGGTATATCAGAATAGTCTATTAGTTGTTCTATAATTTCATTTATATAAAAATTTCCCCTTGTTTTCCCTTCTATTAGGCTAGAGAACCGCGGATCGATTAAATTTAAAAAAAGCTCTTTTTTACTGGGTAACACCCAGATTGCTCCTGCTGTAAGTTCAGGTTCTACTTCTACCAAGGTCCAATACTTAAAGCTGAGTATATGTTCGTCTAAGAGATCTTGACGAATAGAAATAAACAAACTATCCTTTCGCTCTTGAAAAACAAGTTGATAACGTTTATCCCCTTTCCCTGGCTTCTTAACTCTGTATCCTATATATTGAGAGGTTCGCTTCTCCTCAAACTTTTCGTAGAAACCAAGTTCCTTTAACAAACTAATAGCCAAAGACATCAAATCTTGGCCACCTTCAATAACTTGAATATTGGTTGCAATCAGGCGGGGTACCCCGTCTTCTACCTCAAAACGCTGGATAAGATCGTAGATAATTTTGGACATTTGCTATTTCCTAAAAACCTTGGCTAAGGTTCCTAGACCTAGCTTAAACTTGCCCTCCAGAAATGTCAAGCATCTTGGCTAAGATTTTTAGATGTTAATTACAGAGGGATTTTTTGAGTATTTATACGCAACAAGGACAGTGAGGCCCGATCGCATCCCTTGCCCCCCTCTTTTGCCACAGCCATCTGGGCTGTCTCCAAAAGCCCAGGTTTAACCCGCTTTTTCCCCATGCCGCTAAACTTCCCGCTAAATTAAAGAAGTAAAAAAATCATTCACCCCCTACCAAGGAGATGCCATGCCCCGCGTCAGAGCACCAGAATTCCCCGGAAACTACCCCTGGCTGAACACCGAAAAACCTTTATCCATTGAATCTCTAAAAGGGCGCGTCGTCCTCCTCGACTTCTGGACATACTGCTGCATCAACTGCTTGCACGTTCTGCCCGACTTAAAATACCTCGAACAAAAATATAAAGATTCCCTTACGGTTATCGGCGTTCACTCGGCCAAATTTGAAAACGAAAAAGAAGTAGAAAACATCCGCCAAGCTATCCTCCGCTACGATATCGAACATCCTGTAATCGTTGACAGCGGCATGAAAGTTTGGCAAAGCTACGCGGTTCGCGCTTGGCCGACTTTAATGGTGATCGATCCAGAAAGTTATGTCGTTGGCTTTGTTTCCGGCGAAGGCAATAGAGAAGCACTTGACGAGTTAGTTGGTAAGTTAATTGCTGAATACAAAGATAAAAATGCACTTAACTTTAAACAACTCAGTTTTCGCTTAGAAAAACAGCGCAAACCTCTATCAACCCCGCTGGCTTTTCCCGGTAAAGTGCTGGCATTTGCCATCACTGCAACGGAGGCAAAACACCTTCACCAACATGAAGCTCTTTTGGGCGAAATGACTGAGGATAATGAATTTGTAGATGAAACTGTATTGCCCGGGCCTGCTAACTCGGTTCAACAAAACTTGGTCGGTTCTTGCTTGTTTATTGCGGATTCGGGACATAACCGAATTGTTGTGAGCACTACCGAAGGCGATGTGCTGCACGTCATCGGTACCGGCAAACCGGGTTTAACCGATGGGGGCTTTGAAGAGGCGGAGTTTTTTGCACCTCAAGGTATGGCTTTTGATGCAGAAAGTCAAATTCTTTATGTTGCTGATACGGAAAATCATGCTCTCAGAAAAATTGATTTTACGACTCAACGAGTGGAAACTGTTGCTGGTACCGGGGAACAAAGTCACGAAATTGCACCGGGCAGCGGCAAGGGTTTAGAAACCAAATTGAACTCGCCTTGGGATTTAGAAAGAGTTGGAAATAGACTTTTTATTGCAATGGCGGGTTCGCACCAAATTTGGGAAATGCAATTAGACACTGGTACGATCGGCACTTATGCGGGTATTGGCCGAGAATCCTGTGTTGACGGGAGTCTTGCAGAATCTGCTTTTTCTCAGCCCAGCGGCCTCGCGACGGATCGATCGGAGTTGTTTGTTGCTGATAGCGAAATTAGTTCGATTCGCGCTGTGGGTATTGATGAAGACCCGAAGGTGCGTACTGTTTGCGGTAGCGGTGAATTGTTTGGTTTTGGGGATAAAGATGGTCGCGCCGATGAGGTCAGGTTGCAGCACTGTTTGGGTGTTGAATACGCTCAAAATTACCTCTGGGTGGCTGATACTTACAATCACAAAATTAAGCGGATCGACCACCGGGGCGGTACGTGCAGAACGATGATTGGAGACGGTACAGCAGGTTTGGTTGATGCTAAAGGTCTTAAGGCTCGATTTTTTGAACCTTCAGGGTTGAGCGCGATCGGGTCTCACTTGTTTGTTGCTGATACGAACAATCATGTGATTCGGCGAGTTGAGTTGGATACGCTGGAAGTCACAACTTTGGATTTCACGGGTTTGTGTCCTCCTGATGTTTGTCTTCCTGATTGAGCCGATCGACCTTTTTCACATCAGGCACCGTTCTCAATTATCCTGATTGCCAGATTGATTGGGGTAAGGTAGGGTGCTCTTCGGCGCACCTTACCACAATTTTCAACCAAAGTAAGTTAGCCTAATGATTCGCGGCGAGTGCAGTCTCTCAGCAGCAATTCAGTCTGGATGCAGAACCTCTATATTTATGGTGCAGGGCAGAAGAACAACTGACCGATATAAGTAGAGCGTTAAATCACTTTTTGCGTCCACCACTGAATTGCTAGATGTTGTTAATGCCAGGGCTACTCAACGCGCGATCGCCAGTATTAAATAATCGCAAAAATCTTCGCCCAAATCTAAAATTCCGAATATCTCAGCAGCCGAATTATTTTTTCATCATCGTTCAATTCGCCGACAATTCGCCGCACGGGTTTCGGCCAGATTTTAATCAAAGTAGGAGTTGCTGAAATCTGATCTGCCTCAGCTTGTTCTGGATGTTTTAAAACATCAATTACTTTCAAAGTGTAGGGACGATCGAGGCATTGCTCTAAGAACTGGTGTAAAGTTTCGAGGGTGCGTTCGGTGCTGGGATTGCTGCCGGAAACAAAGAGGCGCAAAACGTACCCTTGAGTTTGTGGCGGTGGGGTGAGTGCTGTTTGTTTGGGAAGCGGAGTCTGCTGCGATTGCGGGAAGGATGAGGGAGATACGATCGAACCGATCGAGTCCGATCGAGCTTCGGGGCTGGCATACTGTACAACTAAGTCGTGATTTTCCCAAAGTTCCGGGAATTGTTGGTGATAAGTAGCGATCGCCATCGGTTCGCACATTTCTTCGCTGCGGGGATGCCAAACCAAGTCGCCAGTCCCAAAAATGGCATTCAGCAGGGTTTGATGTCGCAGCACGGGAGGATAAGCCTCGGCAGCAACCCGCACCTGCCGATCGCCTGGATCGAGCCAGCAGTCAACGGTTGCGGTATAGCAAGGTATGAGAAAATGCGGCGGTTCCGACAAACCGAGGATCTCCTGTAGAGCTACGCACAACTGCAAGTGCCACCGAGTTTGCTTGCGGGAGTCTATGCAATAGATTAAGTCTCCCCCGGGTGTAAACAGCGCAATACCTTTGAAAAATTCTGGCAAAATCGGGCGATCGACTTTCAAGGAAGTACACCAATTAAAGTTAACAGTTAACAGTTAACTGTTAACTGTTAACACTCCACCTTTAGACTCGACCTCGGAGCATCTGAGCCATTTCGTTCGGGAACGGCGAGTTCTCTACACAAAGTTCTTCAGTAATCCGACCTTCTTGATAAAGACCGTAGAGCGACTTATTCATCGTCGTCATGCCTTCATAAGTATCTTTGATCATGATTTGATTGATTTCCTCATTCTGGCCCTTGAGAATGTATTCCTTAACCACGTCGGTATTGATCATAACGTCGTGGAAAGCAGCCCGCTTCCCGTCTGTGGTTTTGCACAGCAGTTGAGCAATAATCGCCACTAGGGATTCGGAAATGGAAACCCGTATGGCATCCTGTTCTTCGGCCCCGAACATATCAAGAATCCGGTTCAGGGTCTTAACCGCACTGTTGGTGTGCAAGGTTCCTGCAACTAAGTGACCGGTTTGAGAGGCTTTGAGGGCGATTTCTACCGTCTCTCTGTCCCGAATTTCTCCTACTAGCAGCATATCCGGGTCTTGTCGCAGAGCGCCTTTGAGAGCGCTCATAAACTTGAGGGTGTGCCTGCCGACTTCCCGGTGCTTGATCAAAGATTTTTTGCTTTCGTGTACGAATTCTACGGGGTCTTCGATCGTGATGATGTTGTAGGCTTTATTCTTATTGATGTAGTCGATCATCGCGGCCAAGGTGGTAGACTTACCCGAACCTGTCGGGCCTGTCACCAAAATCAGCCCTTTGTGGTAGCCGCATATTTTCCTAAATACCTCAGGCAGTTTCAATTCCTCCATTGTCAATATTTTGGCAGGAATTAGCCGCAGCACCATCGCTGGGCCGGCCAAGGAGTCCATGCAACTGATCCGGATGCGGACGAAGCCGAAGTCGAAAGCGCCGTCAAAGTCTAGGGTTTTTTGGAAAATTTCTACTTCTTCATCGCTCATGCACTCGCGCAGCCAACCAAAAAACGTATCTAAATCCGTCGGTGGATAGCCGATGTCGGCAATCTCGCCCCGGGTGCGGAAGCGGGGAACTTCGTTTACTCCGAGGTGAAGGTCGGATACTCCTTCTTCTTTGGCTCGGATTACTAGCTCTTTCAAACTCGGAGATCCGCCGCTGCTAGAGTTCGGGTTTTTAGGTGTGGCGAAGGATTGCGGCGGCGGTGCTGGTGCTGGTGCTGGTGCTGGTGCGGGCGGCGGTGCTGGTGCTGGTGCGGGCGGCGGTGCTGGCGGCATTCCTGCTGCTCTGGGGGGCATCCCTGGAGCTGGAGGGCGGGGTATTCCGGGCAGTGGGGGAGCTCCGGGTACGGGCGGGCGAGGAGCTGGCGGATGCTGTTGTGTCATATGCGCTACCTTAAGTTGGTGAGAAGGCTGACTCGAACAGATGATTTGTGGGAGTTGGACAATGCCGATCGCCATTGTGCGGGTCTTGCACAAAAGCTTGACTGTTCTACTCAGTCTATCCTAAGAGGGAGTCATAATGCTGCACTACTAAGGAAATATTATGCCAATTGGAGGATGCGAGCGCTCTCGCTCTACGGCGGAATATGGATTTTCTACATTTTTGGAAAATTTTTTTAATGAAAAGAGTTTTCCGCAACCAGTAAGTATAAATTGATACTTTAGCCCACTATTAAGGACTTAAACCGATGAATTCTGTCGATCGGGCTTTTACTCCAGCTCTGGAGTTGGCGGAGTCGATCCGCACCCTGGAAGTGTCGCCTTTAGAAATTGTCAATCTCTACTTGGAACGGATCGATCGATTAAACCCCGAGCTGGGCAGTTATTTTACTGTAACGGCCGAGCGGGCGATCGCCCTGGCTAAATCTCAAACCGAAAAACTAGCTGGGTTAAACAAGCCACAGGAATTGCCACCTTTTTTCGGAGTGCCGATCGCCATTAAAGACTTGACACCCGTTACCGGCCTTCCCTGTACCTACGGCACTCAGGCTTTGCTGGGTAACATCTCTGCCTACGACGAGTCAGTGGTCTGGCGGATCAAAGCAGCGGGATTTAACATTCTGGGGAAAACAGCAACCTCTCAAATTGGCTCATTACCTTACACCGAACCAGAAGGTTTCCCACCGGCGCGCAATCCCTGGAATTTAGACTATACGCCCGGAGGTTCCAGCGGAGGCTCAGCGGCGGCTGTAGCAGCGGGTTTGTGCGCGATCGCCCAAGGTTCAGACGGCGGCGGTTCGATTCGAGGCCCAGCTTCCTGCTGCGGTTTAGTGGGCATTAAACCCTCGCGGGGGCGAGTTTCCTGGGCACCTGTCGGAGATTACCTCAGCGGCATTTCTGCCAACGGCCCACTGGCGCGCACTGTAGCTGACGCCGCCGCACTTTTGGACGTGATGTCAGGCTACACAACAGGCGATCCGTACTGGCTACCCGATTCAAATCCGACGTTTTTAGAGGCTTCCCGTCAAAAGCAGGGCAAGCTGCGAATCGCTTTTTCTACGACTATTTCCCCTGTGGGCGAGGTTTCGGCTACCTGTCAGCAAGCGGTACTCGAAACAGTAAAATTATTGACAGATTTGGGTCACGATGTCGAACCTGGATGCCCGGATTTTACGGGTTTAATCGAACCGTTTATCGCAATTTGGCAGTCGGGGGCGGCTGCAAGCGGCATTCCAGGCCCTGCTTTGGAACCGATGAATCGCTGGCTGTTAGAAAGAACTATTTCGGCTGGGGAATATTTGCGGGCGGTGAATCAAATGCAGGTGATTTCACGGCGGATTGTGGGATTCTTTGAAAAATTTGATGTGTTAGTTTTGCCGACTTATATGCACTCCCCCATCCGGGTTGGGGAGTGGGCAGATTTGAGTTTTGAAGAAACTTTGCAGCGGATTATTAATTGGATTGCTCCTTGTCCCCCGTTTAATGCTAGCGGTTTGCCTGCGATCGCACTTCCTGCTATTTTAGATGACAACGGTTTGCCCGTGGGAATTCAAATTATCGGGCGACCGGCAGCGGAAGCAACTTTAATTGCTTTAGCGGCGCAGATGGAAGCGGCGAAACCTTTCCCGGTTTTAGATTTTAAATAGGGAAGAGCAAGGGATAAAAGCACGTTTCCCTTTTTTAGGGGTATGCCAAATCAGGATTTGTCCGCGGGGAACTAGAAATCCGGTTTTTGGCATAAATTTCTATTGACTGTTGAGTGTTTGACATTTGAACAATACAGATGCAACGGCAAACGAGAGGATTGAGAAAGGGGACAAATTTCAGGTTAAATTCTTGTAAAAGATAAGGTACTTCTTATTAAACTCCTTGAATTTTTTGGGAAAAAGTGTAAAATTTAGTCAAATTCATTCTAGGTCGCGGGTGTATCAAAAAAAATAGCCTATGTTTAAGACAGCAGGACTGTTTGAAGAAAACCCTATTCAGGGAAATATTGCGGGTGTTTCAGCGGAAATACTAGACTTATTCAGTAATTTCGATCGCTTAAATCGGATCGGCAAAATTGGCGTCGGCGATACCAATGGTTTATTTGATACCAGCTACGATTTGACTCAAAAACCCGATTGGCCGGCTGCTGCGACTGGTAGTGCGATCGACCTTTTTGAGCCATTCACCGACTTCGGCCTCCAATCGTCAGGAGGCGACAATCTTAAAGTTGATAGTAGTCTAAAATCCCAGACCGGTGTCTCCACTCAAGTTCAGACAGACGAACTGACAGGGATGGATTTTGCTGTTGGTGATAGTGGTGGCGGGTCAGAACTCACCCTATCCCAAACTTCTTCCCTATTTCCTGATGAAAACTGGGCTTTCAATTTTACAGATTACACCATCGATCACCAAGGCTTAAACACCCTAAAACTCAAAGTTGGTTACGGATTAAAACCGGGAATTACCCAGAACGAATATCCCGATTTTGTACCCATTTACCAAAGTATTGATAACTTCCTAGTTAACTACCCGAACGAAACAGATTTTTGGGAAATTGTTAACAAAAATTTGACGGAAAAGGTGCTTAATGAAAATCCGGTATTGACAGATGTTACGATTCAACTTGAAGTTTTGCCAACGGAGATATTGCCTTACGATCTAGCAAGTACAGTTTTCCGCAGTCGTTCCGGTCAAATCAAAGAAGATGCTAATTTTTCCTTAAAAGACTACGCAATCAATCACCAAGGATTAAATACGCTCAATCTCGATGTCACTTACCAGTATAAGCCGGGAATTGCTCCCAATGAATATCCCGATTTCGTGCCAATCTACAATAGCATTGATAACTTTTTAACCACCTATCCGAACGAAACAGATTTTTGGGAAATTGTCAATAAAAACTTAACTCAAAATATCCTCAGCGAAAATCCTGCCTTGGCGGCAATTAAGATAGATTTCAACGTTTTGCCAAGCCAAAACGTGCCCTACAACCAAACCAGCAAAGTTACTCGCACTCAACCCAGCAATCCTCAAGGAACTTTCCTAGTTGGCAATAGCAGGGGAAATAATGTACTTCGGTTAGACGGCAATACCGGCAATTTTATAGGCGAATTTATTTCACCGGGAAGCGGCGGCTTGTCCAATCCAGATACGATCGTTTTTGGGCCCGATGGCAATGGCGATGATAAGTCGGACATTTACGTTAGTAGCGGCGAAAAGCCCGGAAATTCTGGAGAACCGACAGCATCTGCGGTATTGCGGTATGACGGAATTACGGGCGCATTTATTGACAAGTTTGTGGGCGATAATCCGAACACGGCGGTCGATGAAACTGGCGGATTGTCTCGCCCTTACGGTTTAGCTTTTGGCCCTGACGGTAATTTTTATGTCAGCAGTTTTTTGAGCGACCAAATTCTCCGATATAACGGCAAAACAGGACAGTTTATTGATGTATTTGCTTCGGGAAATCAGCAAGCGGGAGGATTGAATGGCCCGAACGGTTTACTGTTTGCTCCTGACGGCAATTTGTATGTGACAACGCAGGGGAGTGTTGCTCGCAATGGTAAAGCAGATTATAGCGCAAGTTTCCCCAGTCAGGTGCTGCGTTACAACCCGCAAACCCGGCAGTCAAGTATCTTTGCTTCGCCCGATCCTTCGCCTCGGAGTCAGGGATTTGCAAGTCTTTTGGGAATGGCAATCGGGCCCGCTGACGGCGACCTTTATGTCAGCGATTTTGCTAACGATATCAGGCGCTACAATTTAAAAAGTGGGGAATTGGTAAAGGTTTTATCTACCAATTATACTGATACTTCGCCCAGTAGCAATTATGTAGGTAGTTTGGCCTTTTCGCCGATCGGCAATTTGTTTGTAGCGGGCTTTGACAACCGCGCTAATGCTAACGGTGCCGGCGCGGTTTTGCGGTATAACGGCCAAACTGACGAACCGCTGCCAATATCGGGGAATCCGGGGTCGAGTAACAGTTCTATTTTTGTGCCTCCCGACAGCAAGCTAGAGCGTCCAATAGGAATTGCTTTCTTTCCGTCCGATGCTCAACTGGCGCAGAAATGGAATTTTACATTGGCAAATTACCCAATTAATCATCAAGGGTTAAACAACCTGAATATTGATGTAAATTATAAGTACCAAGACGGGATTCAAAATTATCAGTATCCTGATTTTGTGCCTATTTACAAGAGCATTGACAATCTTTTAGTTAACTACCCGAACGAAACAGATTTTTGGGAAATTGTCAACAAAAATCTGACCGAAAAAGTGCTTTCTGACAATCCGGCAATTTCGTCTGTGACGGTTAATTTGGAAGTTTTACCGACCAACCAATTGCCTTACGAGCGCAGCAGTACCGTTACTCGCACTCAAGATGATAAATTAGGCGAAGCATGGGATTTCAAGCTTCCTAATTACTCGATCGATCACCAGGGTTTGAATAACCTCAATATTGATGTCAAATATCAGTACAAACCAGGAATTACGCAGGATGAGTATCCAGACTTTGTGCCGATTTACAAAAGCATCGACAGTTTCTTGACTAATTATCCCAATGAAACGGATTTCTGGGAAATTCTTAATAAGAGTTTGACGCAAAAGCTGCTAGCCGAAAATCCGGCTTTGGATTCGTTGCAAATTAATCTGGAGGTTGTGCCGACAAACAGATTGCCTTACGAGCGAGCTAGTATTGTGTCAATCGCTTAGCCTATAATTGAAAATTAGATGGACAAATCTTGACAACAAATATATACTTAGCTACCGTAAAGGTACGGTTAAGTACGTTGCGTAGAAACCAGGTTTTTTCGCGTCCAAGACTAACCCATTTTGGTAGTAATAAATATGTAGTGAATTTTAATTACACTAATTGAATACATAGGATATTTTTATAACTCACACAATCAAG
>NZ_JAUBRK010000053.1:0-57286 GCF_036701825.1 Microcoleus sp. MOSTC5
AGACTCGAACTCATGCACTGGCTAATTTCATAAATTCCTTTTTTTGTCAACTCCTAATACTGAACCGACGCCCTAGCCGACGAGATGGTCAATCTTTCACTGTTGACTCGTCTAGTGGAAAAGTCCTGCTAATCGCTGGCAACACCATCAAGATTCCTACTTTGGGAACTTTTCGAATTTATGAACCATTAGAATGCGGATTCGTCTCTCAAACTTTTACGATTTCAAAAGAAGGGAGTCGCTGGGAAAGTTTCTTTCTGTTTTGATGCCGAACGTTTGCCAGTTCGACAACATGAGAACTCTGTAGGGATCGATACAGGCATTAAATCTTTTGCCACGCTGTCAACTCAGCAGGTCTTTGATGCGCCAAAACCATTAAAGCAAGCGAAAACCAAACTTCCTAAATTGCAACGCAAAGCATCAAAACAGGTAAAAGGTTCCCAAAACCAGCGCAAAACCTACAATAAAATTAGTCGGCGACCTGCGCGGATAGCTCGCATTCGCTTAGATTTCCTTCACAAGCTAACAACTTATTTAGCCTAAACGTTCAAACTAATCAAGATTGAAAGCTTGAACGTTCGGGGGATGATGGCGAATCACAAGTTAGCTGGAGCAATATCAGATCTAGGGTTTTACGAGTTCAAACGTCAACTCGATTACAAGTGCCAAATGTATGGAGCTAGTCTAGTGTTGGTAGACCAATGGTTTCCCAGCTCTAAAACCTGTTCTAATTGTGGCAGTAAAAAAGATATGCCACTAAGTCTTCGGATTTTTGAGTGTCCTGTTTGTGGCATATCTTTAGATCGTGATTTGAATGCCAGTTT
The DNA here is from genome assembly GCF_036701825.1 of Microcoleus sp. MOSTC5. Classification (NCBI taxonomy): domain Bacteria; kingdom Bacillati; phylum Cyanobacteriota; class Cyanophyceae; order Oscillatoriales; family Microcoleaceae; genus Microcoleus; species Microcoleus sp. MOSTC5. The sequence continues at coordinate 825 of NZ_JAUBRK010000053.1, forward strand.
GAATATTTTAAACTGGGAACCCTCGGCTTGAGGGGGATAGCCTACTTATCTCGGGATTAGCCGTTTACCCAACAGCGTAGGAAGTAAACTCCAAATTGTGTCTAAAGATGGCTTTAGACAAGTTTAGGTAAGTTTTATGAAGCAGATTACTACATTTTATTGAGTTCCGATCGCAGCTCTTCCAACTCAGCGTCAATCACCGGACTCGACTCCGAGCTGCTAGCAGCAGTTTTACCCGCTGCCGGCAATTTACCTTGAGACACAGAACCTCCGGTCAGTTGAGCTTTCATCTGAGCCAACTCGTCGTCAACATCACCGCCGCTTTCGAGCAAGCGGAACTGTTCCTCTAAATTGCTGCCGCCGGCCGCCAATTCTGCCGAAGCTCCCGCGCGTGCTTCTATCTGCAAAACTTTTTCTTCCATGCGATCGAAAGCCGCCATTGAACTGCCAGTATTCAAGGTGCCAATGGTATTGTTGAGCTGTTCCTGAGCCTTAGCAGCGGATATCCTCGCTTTGAGCATATCCTTCTTAGTCTTAGCTTCGGAAATCTTGCTCTCCAAACCGATCAAGTTGCGCTTGAGGCTTTCCACCTGAGCCGCTTGCTGATCCAGACTGGCTTTCAGAGTAGCCGCCGTTTCAGCGTGAGACTTTTTGCGCACCAGCGCTTCCCGGGCCAAAGTCTCGTCTCCTTTTTGCAGGGCTAGCTGAGCCCGCTGCTGCCACTGGTTAGACTGAGACTCAGCTTGATTGTACTGAGTCTGAGTGCGCTTTTGAGTGGCGATCGCACTGGCAACGGCTTGACGCAACTGCACCAAGTCTTCCTGCATATCCGTAACGGACTGTTCTAAAATCTTTTCCGGGTCTTCAGCTTTGTTGACCAGATCGTTAAGATTGGCTTTGACGACTCGGCTAATGCGGTCAAATAATCCCATAATGCTATTTTTCCAGGGTGAGGTGTACGAAGTAGGTGGAAAGCAGGCTTTAGGCGCTAGCCCGCAGTTGTGAAATTCACTCTTGTCAGATTTTTAGTGCGATTTAGTTTTTGGCAATTTTTGCAGACAGATAAATCCAGTTTAAAGCGATCGAGTAAGTGGTGCAGGCAAGCTTATTCATGCACCTATCTATTGAGTTTAACTTCGATCCGGGAATTCCCCCACAGGCTTCGAGCCATCTCTAGCTAGGCTGTTGAGAAGTTTTTGCTCGTCTCAACTATTGTTCTGCTGCGTGGGGTTCAGGATGCGGGCGGCTCGCCCGAGGGCAATTTGGGTGTATTTTTGCCCGGAAGCATTTGTGCTTTCATCGCCGCCAACTCAGTATCGACATCCTCGGCACCTTCGAGAGAGAGAAACTTCTTTTCTAAATCGTTAGTTCCGAGTTCTGCGATTGCTTCGGAGCGAGATTCTAGCTGCATGACTTTCTCTTCCATCCGTTCAAACGCGCTCAAAGCGCTGCCTGTATTGAGATTGCCCATCATTTCTTGAAGCCTTTCCGATGCTTGAGCCGATCGAGCTCGGGCAATATACATATCTTTTTTAGATTTTGCCTCGGAAATTTTACTTTCGAGCGCCCGCATATTGTCTTTAAGTTGAGTCACAACAGCGTTTTGCTGCCCGAGACTGGCTTTCATCGCCGTTGCCGTTTCTTGATAAGATTTCCTGCGCGTCAGAGCTTCCCGCGCCAAATTTTCCTCGCCTTTTTGCAAAGCTAGCTGCGCCCGCTGGTACCATTCTGCGGCAGTAGACTCAGCTTGGGAACACTGGCGTTCGGTGCGTTTTTGAGCTGCAATCGCCCCTGCCACAGCTTGTCTGAGCTGCACTAAATCTTCCTGCATATCCATTACAGCCTGTTCCAGAATTTTTTCTGGATCTTCTGCCGCCCCGACCAAACTGTTAATATTGGCTCGAATCACTCGCCAAAGGCGATCGAATAATCCCATGAGGCCCGTCTCCCGATTTTCAACTTTAGAATTAAGACAGAGAAATCAGAATTAAAAACTAAAAATAAAAACTCATCAATCGTCTTTTTAATTTTTAATTTTGAAATTTTAATTCCCTCTAAGTTAGGTCGCCATGATTATTTTTAGGATGGGTAGGGCGCCAGCGTTACCCATCAAAACTGAGCGAATGTTGGGTGAAGCGAAACCGAGGGTTCGTGCCGCGGGCCCAACCTACTCGCCGATCCTCAGTTTAATTCTCTTTGCCTAATTTATGGCTGATAGTATTGCGGCTTCACCCCTTTTGCTTGCAGTTCTTTCACCAAAAGTTCTGCTGAGGCAGCATCGTTCAAAGCCCCCATTTGGATCTTGACACCCTTTGAGAAGTTCCGCACGTAGGCATCGGGAACTGCGGTTCTGGCTTGCTGCAGCGATTTTGCATCCGTGTAATCGGTGACAACGTAATAGAAACCGTCGGCAGCGCGTGCCGGCCTTCCCAGCGGGGATGCGGCGGCTGGGGATGCTGTCGCTGGGGATGCTGTCGCCGGGGATGCGGCGGCTGGCTGGGCTGGGGAAGGTGTTGGAGGCAGTGTCGGCAGTGTCGGCACTGGCTGGGCGCTGGGGCGGGGACTGGGAAGCAAAGCCGTGCTGATATTGTTGAGTCCTTGTTCTCTCCCTCTGGCGGGGTTGCCATCTTCTGTCGGAATCGGGACAGCCGCGCTGGGGCCAGGAGGCGCTGCCGGATTGGGCGGGATTGAGGCTTTTGGCGACGGGGAAGGAATAGCGCTGGCTGTCGGATTGACATTGCTGAGAGTGCTCAAATCTAGCTCGACAAATTCCTTGGATACCAGATTTGGAGCTTTTGGCAGTTCCTTGGTGCTGGTATCTGAGATGGCAGTAGAGGCGGGACTGTCGCTTGGAGAGGGTGCACCGCGATCGAGAAAACGGTTCAGGCCGGCCATCTTAGCCACACTTGACGGGTGCATGACTGCGTAGCCCAAAGCTGTGCACGACAGCAGAAACAGCAGCATCGAACTCAGTCCCAAGGGAGTTAACAGACTGGCTGCTAAACTGCGTTCGACGGCAGGCTCGGCTTTTGACTCGTCCAAACTTTCGATCAGTTTTTCGCTTGATTCGAGATAATTGTTGGGTGCGAAGGCACTGCTAGATAATTTTGTGCCGCCCCTGGTAGTTGCTAGCGGGGCATCGCCCTGGATGCCGGCAAGGGATAGGGGCAGGGACAGCGGCTGCTGGGTTTCCTCCGCGGCCTCCAGGGGCAAATTTTGGGCTAGCTGTTGCTCGGTTGTGGCTGTTTGCTTGCCAGTACGAACTGATGGGGACACCCACTGTTCGGCTCGCCGCCTGTGCCTTCTGTATGTTGTCAGTTCTGCTTCTAGGTTTACATCCAGACTCCCCAGGACTGCTTGCAAAGCAGGCTTGATTGGGGTTGAAGAGGATTGATGATTTGGGGATTCAACCGAAGAACGCTTACTCATTAGCAAAACTCCTACCGCCTCTGAATTGATTTTAATGTTTTGATTGTAGATATAAACAAGAAGCTTGAAAACTTGCCTATTTTATGATTAGCTAGTTTTAGCGTCAATGCAACAGGGGCCGGATCGCCTGCTGTCGATCGCTAGCAGCTATCTTTTGATTTTAATTTTAAAACTTAATTGTTTCTGTGTCCCGGAGGCTGCTTAGCGAGACTCGAAGCAGCTTTCTGTATCCGGATATACCGCTTGTTTATAACCTCTCATACTCGTTCGGCATTTGTACTTTTTATTGATCCCTGACCGCTTTATAAACTTTTAATCTGTGTTTTTACCTATACAATGAGCCAAGACTGAGGCAATTGTTTCTAAATATAACAAGATTATAAATAAATTATAAAATTTAATTATGCTCCGGGGATCGCTACAACCCAGACAGAATAAAGGCTGGGATGCTCTAAGGCAGGCTAGCTCTGCAAAGGAGAATTAGAGATGAAAATGATTTCCCTAAGAACTTTTATGCAAACCTCCTTAACTTCACCTTTAACTTCAGCTTGTGGTCACTGCCGTCATTATACCCCTGAGGGCAGACGCGGGGGTGTTTGCGCTTTACTGGGCGGGCCGGTTCAAAGTCACTGGAAAGCTTGTGCTTTAGCGGTTTCGCCTTTTAGGTCATCTTGGGAAAACATAGAAGAAATTGGACTGTGGCAAGAATCGACTCTGACGCTGCAGGATGCCACCGTCACTCTTTCCGAGCGCAATGCCTGCCAGCTTACAGGCACAACGTTAACCGAAAAATCGGCAGCAGTATCGGTCTAGTTAGTCGGCTGCCCTGCTGCTCATACCATTATTTTCGATTTTCGATTTTCGATTGGGGAATCACCGATAAGTATCATGGTTTGGATCTGGCAAAGCAGTTTCATTTTTTTTGGGAACTGGTATCAATACTCACACTTTTGGGCGATCGGGTGCATTTGGCTTTACTAACTCATAAAAATCAGCAGTATTTACTTTAATATGAGCGCATAAAAAAACCGATTTCTCCATCCAACTATGGCAGCCAAGGATATTGACTAAAATCAGGTTGCCGTTTTTCTAAAAAGGCTTGTTTGCCTTCGGCGCCTTCCTGCGTCATATAGTACAGCAAAGTGGCATTTCCCGCCAGTTCTTGCAAACCGGCTTGACCGTCGCAGTCGGCATTAAAAGCAGATTTCAAACAGCGAATCGCGATCGGACTTTTTTCTAGAATTTCCGCAGCCCACTGCATCCCTTCTAGTTCTAGTTGTTCGACGGGCACGACGCTGTTGACTAAACCCATTTCTAGGGCTTGCTGCGCGCTGTACTGGCGACACAAAAACCAAATTTCTCGGGCTTTTTTCTGGCCGACAACTCTGGCGAGATAGCTAGCTCCGAAACCACCGTCGAAACTGCCGACTTTTGGGCCGGTCTGTCCGAAAATAGCATTGTCAGCAGCGATCGTCAAGTCGCAAATTAAGTGTAGAACGTGGCCCCCTCCTATTGCGTAGCCTGCAACTAAAGCAATGACAACTTTGGGCATCGATCGAATCAACTTCTGCAAGTCGAGCACGTTCAAGCGGGGTATGCCACCTTCGTCTACATATCCCGCCGCACCGCGCACGCTTTGGTCGCCGCCGGCACAAAAGGCGTATTTGCCGTCTGTATGAGGCCCCGCACCGGTGAAAAGGACAACGCCGATTTTTGTGTCTTCGCGGGCATCAGTAAAGGCATCGCACAGTTCCTGCACGGTTTTGGGACGGAAAGCGTTCCTTTTGTGAGGTCGATTGATGGTAATTTTGGCGGTGCCGCCGCTTTTGTGATATAGAATGTCTTCGTAGGTTTTGGCGGTTTGCCATTCAATTTGCATAATCAATCAATTTTAGATTTGAGACCAAACTGGGTCTATCAAGGCAGCGACAAGTCGCTTTTAGATTTTAGATTGATTCGGTTCAATGGGATACAAGGGTCGATCGACTCTTGCAAAAAAATAAAGCGGGACTTAGGCAGAAACCAGGTTTTTCACCAGCATACGCCGTGCAGCGCTCTTGGTAGCGGTTAAACAACCCGGTTTTTGAGGGTAAGAGCGCGCAAGTCCCGTCTCAAATGGAAAAAGCGTCCAATCCTCGAACTCCTCTCACGACTTTTACTGCGCAAAAATTTATATGCGCTGCATTATTTGCGCAGTAAAAGAGCCAGCAGGTGCTTTGCTGCTTTCGCAAATACCGGATCGCGGGACTCGAATTCGCTGGGATCGAGTAAAGCTTGAACTTCGCCAAAAGCTTCTGAGTCGAGGGTTCCTTCTTTAGTAAATAAAGTATCTAGGACTGCAATGTGTCTGGAGTCGAGGCCGAGCCGATTTCCCATCGACTGTAAGTACATTTGCTCCCGCAGGTCGATGTGTCCGTCTGCCGCTGACATTTCGTAGCCAGAACCGATGAGCAACAGCTTTTCTGATTCTGAGAACAAAGCTGTCAGGGTTAGCAATTCCGTGGGGTTGAAGTAAACCTGCTGTTTGGATACTCCTTTGACAAGGCGCTGAATTAGTTCTATCCGATCGGGGTCGCCGCTGGCAAAGGCTTTGAGAGTCTTTTGCAGCCGTTCTTCTTCTTCAACTGCGATCGTCCTGTCAATAATCATCACTCCGCGCAGGATCGAAATCAGAGCAGTCAGAAAGACTACCAAAGGAGTGATATCTTGTTCCCGGAGCTTTTGCCGGCTAATGCGACACAACAGCTCAACAACTTCACTGGTGATTGTGGTGGTGTCCATAATTAAAAATGACTCTCTCTTAAGCTGTAATGTAATTTTCTTTCTCGATCTTAAGTTTTTTCTGTTACGTAGGTATGACGTGAATTCTAAAACTGAGCCGTTGTCTATTAGTGATACTACTTATTTTATTCACAAACGCTGGATGGCTAGGGCTGTGGAACTGGCACAAGCAGCGGGTGATGCTGGTGAAGTACCCGTGGGTGCTGCAATTGTTGACGGTACTGGCAAATTGATTGCCGAAGCGCAAAATCGACGAGAGCGAGACTGCGATCCGACTGCTCACGCTGAAATCTTGGCTTTGCGGGCGGCCGGGCAAGTTTTGCAAGACTGGCATCTTAATCAATGCACGCTCTACGTCACGCTGGAGCCTTGCCCGATGTGCGCTGGTGCGATCGTCCAAGCTCGGATTGGCCTGCTGGTATACGGAGCAGATGACCCGAAAACTGGAACGATTCGGACTGCTGCTAATATTCCCGATAGCGCGCATTCGTGTCACCGCTTGGAGGTGCTCGGCGGTATTATGGAGTCTGTTTGCCGCGATCGGTTGCTTTCTTGGTTTGAAGCGCGCCGGAAAAATTAACAGGTAAAATTTTTTACTCTCTTATGAACGATGTTTAATCGCAATTGACCCTTTAACTGAAATAATAGATCCGTAATTGCCCGCTCAAGCTTTCGAGGTGGCCGACTGGTCTGTATTAATTAATGCTGTCCGGTTGGCTGAGGTTTTACCTGTTAGAGATTATCTCTTGCGGGCGCGATCGCTCGATCGGCACAATGCCAATAGCAAAACTGTCCCGATCCAAAAACTAAAGATTTGTCCAACAACTTACTTTAGACTTTAGATCTCGATAAAGCAGCTTAATTGCTATGCGCCACACCGCCACGATCGCCGTTGAGTCCAGTACATCATCTCTAGTGAAGCCAATGCCTGCCAAGGTAGTATTTAATACCTCTCGCGTTTCTCCTTGGTTAACCTCCTTGCTCTATCCGCTAGGTCACTATATTGTCCTACCGTTTCATTTTGGCAAGATTGAGGTAACCGGACAGGAGCACTTGCCGAAAGACGGGCCTGTCATCTTAGCCCCTACGCACCGTTCCAGATGGGATGCCCTGATGATGCCCTATTCAACCGGACAGATGGTGACTGGACGCGATTTGCGGTTCATGGTAACTGCTGATGAAGTGAAAGGACTCCAAGGTTGGTTCATCAGAAATTTGGGAGGGTTTGCTGTGGATATCAAGCATCCAGCAATTAGCAGTCTTCGTTACGGCGTGGAACTACTCCTCGACAAGCAGATGTTGGTGATTTTTCCCGAAGGCGGCATTTTTCAGGATGGCGAAGTTCACCCGATCAAGCCTGGATTGGCGCGTTTGGCAATTCAAGCAGAGTTGAGCAAACCGGGTTTAGGGGTGAAAATTGTACCGATGAGTATCCGCTATCGCCCGCGCATTCCTCAATGGGGTTCTGAGGTGAAAATTGCGATCGGTTCTCCGATTTCCGTGGCGGATTATGCCAATGGCGGCGGTAAAAAAGAAGCACCATTGTTGACGGCCCAACTCGAAAAGGCTCTTAAAAATCTTGATGAATGTTGAGAAGAAGGAAGTTCGGCAACGGATTCTGTAACGGATGTAACGGATGTAGCGGATGTCAGGAAGAAGGAATAAGGAATAAGGAAGAAGGAATTATGATATAATGTTTTCTGGTGCTGTCGAGAGATGCAGCACTTATTTCGCTGCTTTCTTATGTCTGTATTAAGTGTGAGCATTAATGGATTGTGCTTTGAACTTTAAGCCGGGTCAAATTGTCAGTTTAGAATGTGGAAATGCGTGCCTGCATTCAGAGGTTATCCAAGTGGTTGAGGCACGTCAAGTTTGTTGGGTGCGCCCTTTAATGTTAGTTGTATTACTGTCAGGGCAGGATTTATCGGCGCAATGGTCGGAAGAATACACTTTATCCGATTTGCGGGATGGTGCTGATTTGCTGTGGCCGGGGAGTTTGTTTCGGGCGGCGCTGGATACCGAGGTAATTTCGCTGTTGAGTCAGTTGCAGTCTCTGGACTCTGAAAAAAAGGATGGTGCGATCGCTTCTCGGCAACTTAGAGAATTTGTAGATCGAGTTTGGGAAGCTTTTCCGAGTGCTTTTCATTAAGCAGATATGTGGCGTTTGTCTATTAGTCCGCCAGGGGTTGAAAACCCCTGTCTAATAGGTAAATTCCTCGCTATGACGACTAATACCCTCTTCATTCTTCAGTCTCAAGCGAGAGGGACGAAAGTTTGACAAAAAGCGATTGAAATCGCCGAATTTTCGGCGACTATTATACTAAAATACAGCGTGTGAAAGCTCTTCGGGGTTGAGATTATTGTGAATAACTTTACCGTCTCGGAACCAGACAACGCGGCGAGTTTGGCGCGCCACTTCCGGTTCGTGCGTTACCATAACCACAGTCATGCCGCTTTCGTTGAATTCGGTAAAAATATCCATTACTTCTTGAGTAGTTTTTGTATCCAATGCACCTGTAGGTTCGTCAGCCAGCAACAACACGGGACGGTTGACGATAGCCCGGGCGATGGCCACCCGCTGCTGCTGTCCTCCTGATAGTTGATTCGGTCTGTTTTGCAGCCGACTTTCCAGACCAACTTTTGTTAAAGCATCTACTCCCCGTTCGCGTCTTTCTGATGCGGGAATGCCGGCATAAACCATCGGTAACATGACATTTTCTAAGGCGGTCAATTGAGGCAACAGGTGAAATTGTTGGAATACAAACCCCAATTTTAAATTGCGAATTCCGGCTAATTCTGCTTCGGGCATTTGGGCGACATCTACGCCGTCTAAATAGTAACTGCCGCTCGTAGGTCGATCGAGACAGCCGATAATATTCATAGCTGTAGATTTGCCCGATCCCGATGCGCCCATAATCGAGCAATATTCTCCTTGTCTTACCGTCAAGCTGACGCCGTTTAAGGCGCGAACTTCGAGGTCGCCAATTCCGTAAACTTTTGTTACCTCTTCCAGACCGACAACAACGGGCTTTGAGAGGACTTGCGGGTCGAGGTCTTGGTATGTATCGGTTTGTAGTTCAGGCATTTTTTTTCTGTGCGATCGACACAACTAACTACTAAGCTAACACTTCCCATCAGTATTCGCGTTCGGGGTGACGGCTGTTTCGATGTTAACGAACAGAATCTCTATCTTCAAGTCATAGTGAATACTTTGACCCGACGTGGAGGTACAGTCGGAGTGGAAAAAAAATCTACCAACTCAAGTAGAGGCGATCGCATGGACTATTCAAAGATAACCATCTCTAAGTCTAACAACAAGCCAGTGATTAGTTCATCTGCTTTTATTTTGGTACAATAGTTCGGACTGTTTTTAGTTCGCAGTCTGAAACCCACGATTTTCCGTTGGTAGCTCGATTGCCCAATGGTCTTGAACCCTTATTCTAGGTTTGCCAATTAAAAACTGTCCGAACTATTGTTGGTAATCACCTGTTAAAAGAATCAGATTTAACGATCGCCCGCCACCAATTTTCATGGGTTTGAGGGTCTTCTTCACCAGGTTGACAGGGCTTGGGTGGAATAGAAACCCCAATAGGCTAAACTTGTATCCGATCGCCAAACAGATTACAAAGCAATGACTAATTATACCGATACCAACCAGACCGAGATTTCTAATACAGTCTCATCGAGTCCACAAATTTTATCTTTCTTGAAAATAGTTGAGTATTTATCCCTGGCCGCTTTTGTGGGTGCAGGCATCCTTACCAGAGTTTTTCTAGACAACCAACTTATCGTTATTTTGGGAGCTGTTTTTCTATCTAGTTTTATTTTTCTGTTCCTGACCAATAGACAATTAGATCGCAACTTTCGGAATAGTGCTAATCAGTTAGATATCCGAAAAAAAGCTCAACTATATAATTATCTATTAAACCCGAATGATGTTTCGGATAACAATCCGATTACCCCGGTGAGAGAAAAGGCTTTACGATATTGCCAGGAGTTGATTGACGACTATAAAAACACTAGAGAGACTTCGAGAAATATTTACTATACTTTCCAATTGGCAACCGTTGTTTTATCGGGAGTCACACCAATTTTAGTATTGGTAGACAAATTGGAACCAGGTCAATCGTTGCTCAAGTGGCTCCCCGTAATTTGTCCCGCTGTCGCCTCCATAGTCGCCAGTATAGTTACCTCCTTTCCTTTTCAGGAGAATTGGATTTCTGCTAACACGACTGTGGAATTGTTAGAAGCGGAACAGGAGAAATTTGTATTAGGAGTGACTCCAGCTTATCGTTGCTATGATGTAGCCGACGAAGCCCAAAATCAACAAATGACAAAAATGGCAATAGAAAACTTTATCAATCAGGTGAATGAGATTCATCTCAAGCAAATCCAAAAACCAGATGAAACAGCGTCAAAGGAGCAGAATACAGAGCCAGCTCAATCTACCGAGTCACAGCAGCAGAGTTAACGAAGCTGACAATACCAGTAAGCAGGTAGGGTTGAGTGATGCTACCTGCTCCCTCAATTAGCTCTGTATGTAGTTCTCAAAATGTAGTTATCAAAAGTGCTCCTCAAAAGCAAAATTTTTGAGCTATGATTAAGAAAAGTTAAGCGTAAACTTGGGAAGTTGGAGATTGTTGGTAACACAATTATGACATACGATTACGACTTGTTTGTGATAGGTGCAGGTTCCGGCGGATTGGCGAGTTCCAAGCGAGCAGCATCCTACGGAGCAAAAGTGGCGATCGCCGAAAATGATTTAGTAGGCGGAACCTGCGTAATTCGCGGCTGTGTTCCCAAAAAACTAATGGTTTACGCCTCAACATTTTCGCACCTTTACGAAGATGCGATCGGCTACGGCTGGAGTCCAGTAGAAAGCAGCTTCGATTGGGAAAAACTCGTCACCACAGTAGACGCAGAAGTGCGCCGACTCAGCAAACTGCACATCAGCTTTCTCGAAAAAGCCGGAGTAGAATTAATTTCAGGATACGCCAAATTTATCGACCCCCACACCGTCGAAGTTGGTGACAAAAAATTTACCGCAGCCAAAATCTTAATTGCAGTCGGCGGAGAAGCGCAAAGAGTCCCAATTATAGGCATAGAACACGCGATTACCTCCCGCGAAATCTTCCTGCTAAAAGAGCAACCAAAACGGTTGGCAATTTGGGGTGGCGGCTACATCGGCGTCGAATTTGCTTGCATTATGAACGGATTGGGAAGCCAAGTAACTCAAATCATCCGGCGCGATCGAATTCTGCACTACTTCGACGAAGAAATTCGCGCTAACGTGCAAGAAGGAATGACTAAGCACGGAGTTGAATTTTTGACAGAAAGCTCGATCAATCACATTGAGAAAACCCCAGAAGGTTTAAAATTAACGCTGTCGGGAAAATCCGAAGGAACGCTAATAGTAGACGCGCTTTTGTCCGCTACCGGGCGCTTGCCAAACTTGGAAAAATTGGGTTTAGAAAACGCGGGAGTAGAAACCGATCAAGGTGCGATCGCAGTTACCAAAGACAGCCGCACCAGCCAGCCGCACATTTTTGCAGTCGGAGATTGCACCAACCGCATCAATTTAACGCCAATTGCGATCGCTGAAGGTCGTGCTTTTGCCGATACTGAATTTGGTAATAACCCCAGATCTATCAGTCACGAAAATGTTGCCTCAGCAGTATTTTCCCAGCCGGAAGCAGCTACAGTTGGCTTAACAGAAGAGGAGGCTAAAGCTAAGTTTCCCGAATCAATTAAGTGCTATACAGCCAAGTTTAAACCGATGTTTCATTCTTTGACAGGTGCAGATGAAAAGACTTTTGTCAAGTTAGTTGTTGAAACTAATACTGACAGAGTTTTGGGCGTGCACATGGTGGGGAAAGACGCGGGCGAGATTATTCAAGGAATGGCGATCGCTGTTAATATGGGAGCTACGAAGAAAGACTTCGACGCGACTATTGGCATTCACCCGTCCACGGCTGAAGAGTTTGTTACTTTGCGGTAAAGCGGGCGAAGCCGCCAGGGACTTAAGTCCCTGGCTAATAGCTAAAGTCGGTTAAAACCGACTCAAGAAAACTATTTTGAAGAACAGGCAGGATGCCTGTTCCACACAAAAATTTAATTTTCTGGTTGTGGGGTGGGCGTCCCGCCCGCCCAAAAATACAATTTAGATAGAAAACAACTTATTAATGAGTAATTCAACCAAACAAAACAAAATTTTAGCATTCTATCTCGGTCAGCAGCCTGATTCACAAGGTCGGGCGATCGAGGATATTTGGTCGTGGGATTACCAGAAGCTGGAATCCGTGCACAATTACATTCAATGGCTGTTTCCGCTGAGAGAAAAGAGTCGCTTTAATTCCAGTGCTCCTACTTTAAATGATGAGGTAATTCAAGCTTTTAGAATAAGTGAAGAGTTGAGAAATCGCTTACTCCATTCGTTCAAAGTCATGCTGGCGTTTTACGGGTTGGAATGCCGCGAAGGGGAAAACGCAGAAATTGTAATTGCCAAATCCGAGGAATATTTGTCAAGAAAAAGAGAGTGGATTGAACAATTTAATCACAACTACCTGCGGCTGACGAGGATTCTCACAAGTTTGACAGAGTTGGGATTAAAAAATTACGCTTTAGCTCTTTTCAAATGTTTAGATGAGATTTATAACGAAGACAAAGCAAGTATTGGTTTAAAAACTTATACTTATTGGAAAAAAGCTGTAAATAGTTAGAACTCACATCTTGCACCATTGTTAAGAACGGGCAAGATGCCCGTTCCACAATAAAATTTAGTTTTGTGGAACGGGCATCTTGCCCGTCCCTAAACAGGTAGTTGATAATGGTGCAAGATATCAGTTAGAATCAATATTTTAGAATTATCGCTATAGCCAACCCTACGGCCCACAAAAAAACTTAATTTTTGTCGAACAGGCCCGAAAGCCTGTTATGGGCTAGAAACTCACCCACAAGAAAATTAATTTTTTGTAGAACACGCATTTTGGCTGTAGCTGACATTGGTGCAGTTTTACACCCCAAGCGGATTCATGCTCAAAATAATATTTTAAATGATTTGAACCTTTTTCCAGATCGTCCTGTCTAAACACTTCAGATAACGAACAGGTGGGGGAGACTTCACAGGTGTTAGGTGTGTCAGCCAATGTTTTAACCGATGACTGTTCCGACTCGGACTTAGTTGCTCAATGTTTAAAGGGCGATCGCACCTGCTTTCGCCACCTTTACCAACGCTACCAAAACAAAGTCAGGTCAACCCTTTACCAACTCTGCGGGCCCTCACTGCTTGACGACTTAACGCAAGAAGTATTCCTGCGAGTGTGGAAAGGATTGCCAAAACTCAAGCACCAAGACAACTTTTCTACTTGGCTTTATCGAATCACTTGGAATGTGGCTTCTGACCAAAGACAAGCATTTGCTAAGCAGCATTCTTTTGATTCCAAACTCAAAAATCAAGAACAAATGGATCGGATTGTTGTCACAGATCGTACCTCAGACTTGATGCAGTTGCACTATCAAGATTTAGTGCAGCGGGGACTGGATCAATTGAGCTTTGAACACCGCAGCGTTTTGGTGCTGCACGACTTAGAAGACATCCCGCAAAAAGAAGTAGCCCAAATTTTGGGACTACCCGCAGGGACTGTCAAATCTCGCGTGTTTTATGCCAGAAATGCTGTGCGGCAATTTTTGCAAAAAGAAGGTGTCAGCGAGCTATGAATAACCCAAGCAGCGACCAAGATTTAGTTAATTTCTTGAAGCAAAATCGCCCAAATATTCCTGAAGCTGCACCAGATTTAGAGCAAAAACTTCTAGCAGCAATAGAAAGTAATCAGGCGATCGTTTTCTCTGAAACCCACCACACAAAAACGCAATTAAGTGCGCCAGCTAAGTCAGATAACAGGTTAAAAATATCCTCTGTTTCTAAGTGGGCATTGTCCTCGGCGATTGCTGCTAGTTTGCTAGTTTTTTGGTCTGGCTACCGTTCGTTTGAGACTGCACAATTGCCAGATGAGGAAACAGCTCAGTTAGAAGCATTTTTAGTCAATAACTGGGAGGGTGTACTCCAGGATTCTCCTCAAGAAAATATGACCAATCGGCCGCAAACAGAGTGGTTTAATTTCCCTGTTTCCGCTGACAGCGAACCGCCAACAAATAACTAATCTCAAAGAGGTAATTTTCATGTCAATTCGTCGCATTTCTGCCCTAGCCGTTTTAATGCTGACTCTCGGCAGCACAGCCGCAGCAATAGCAGTTCCCAATCCCCTAGAAGCGGGAACAATTGCCCAAAATCAGCGACCAAATCGACCTGCCGGCAAGGAAGGGGGGATGTTCGAGAAACTTAATTTAAGCGCCGACCAAAAGCAGCAAATGCAGGCAGTTCGCGATCGTTACAAAGACCAAGTTTCCCAGCGGATGCAAGCAGTCCGCCAAGCCAGACAAGAATTGGAAACGATGATGTCCGGCACGGCAAATGCTAGCGAAATACGCGAAAAACACCGTCAAATAATCGGATTGAGGCAGCAGTTGGAAGAGGTACAATTTGAAAGTACACTGGCAATGCGAGAACTGCTCACGCCCGAACAGCGCAGCCAATTAGCTCAACTGATGCAGCAGCGCCGACAAACGGCTAGAAACAGGATGCAAAACGGTCAAAAACCGCAGTAATTGACGAGTAGTTTTGAGTGAATCGCAGGGTGTGCAATACGCACTCTGCGATTCATTGTTGTAAGCAAGTAGAAATCAATAAATGCAGGCAGCGAGAAAGGCAGCTTGTCTGTAATTTATGGGATGGCTTTCTCTCTTGGGAAAAGCGGTCTCAAAGCGCAGCATTTTCAAGTCTAGGCGAGTGCTTTACTTTTTTAGAAACAGTCTCAAATGGTCTAATTTAAATCCCTGCAAGTCCTTGATATTTTCAGAATATCAGTATATATTTTGTTTAAGTTAGTGTTTTAACTTGTTTATTTAATAGCTCATAATAACTTAAAATAGTTAGTTGGGAAGTCTCATAAAATTTTTTGGATGAATCTACAGCACGATTCGAGTTACATTTATTTACACGGATTTGCTTCAAGTCCCAATTCAGCTAAGGCTAGATATTTCCGAGATCGCTTTTCTTACCTAGGAATTGACCTAAAAACTCCCGATCTCAATCAAAACGATTTTTCGGGACTCACTCTCACCCGCCAATTAAACCAAATAGAAACAGAATTTTTGCAAACCCAATCCTCCCAATCTCCCACAGACAATGTAAAAAATATAGGAGGAGTCACCATAATAGGGTCTAGTTTTGGGGGACTGACAGCGGCTTGGTTGGCCCAGCGACAATTGTCAGTAAAGCAAATAGTTTTGTTAGCGCCGGCTTTTGAATTTATCTCCCACTGGCTGCCACTGTTGGGACAGCAACAGTTAGAAAAGTGGCAGTCTGAGAAATATTTGCCGGTTTACCACTACGGCGAACAGCGTCATCTGCCGCTTAATTATCAGTTTTTGGCAGATATGGCTCAATACCCTGAACAAAAATTAATGCGGTCAGTCCCTACGTTAATTCTTCACGGCAAGCATGATACAATAATACCGATTCAAGCTAGCAGAAATTTTGCCGCTAACCGTCCCTGGGTGCAATTAATCGAATTAGAAGACGATCATGCTTTGGGCAATGTCCTAGCGGAAATTTGGGAAGCGATTCAAAAGTTTTGCCAATTCAAAAATTAAAATTTGACCAACTTCCAAGTCTCAACAATCAAATGAGTGAACAAGATCGATCGACTCGCACGTTAGCCGTTGACATTGGCGGAAGCGGCATCAAAGTTATGGTTTTGGACGAGGAAGGCCAACCCCAAACCGAACGCAGCCGTTTAGAAACGCCTCAACCGCCGAAACCGGAACCCGTACTAGAGGCGATCGCCTCTTTAGCCAGCGGACAAGGGGAATTTGACCGAGTATCAGTAGGTTTTCCCGGCGTCGTCTCTGGTGGCATCATCAAAACCGCAGTGAATTTAGATCCGTCTTGGATAGATTTTGACCTACAAACTACCCTCAAAGATCGCTTGGGAAAACCTGTGCGAGTGGCTAACGATGCCGATATTCAAGGATTGGGAGCAATTGCTGGGACGGGGGTAGAATTAGTAATTACCCTTGGCACCGGTTTCGGTTCTGCCTTATTTGTCGATGGTATCTTGGTGCCAAATCTAGAATTGGGACATCACCCGTTTCGCAAAGGGGAAACTTACGAACAGCAATTAGGGCGATCGGCATTAGATACAGTCGGTTCCAAAAGATGGAATCGCCGTCTAGAAAAAGCGATCGCCTCTCTGCAAAATCTCTTTAACTGCGATCGCATTTACATCGGCGGTGGCAATACTAAAAAGATTGCTGTTGAGTTACCGCCGCAGGTTAAAATAGTACCGAATGTCAGCGGTTTGTTAGGCGGAATTGCTTTGTGGCGCGATTGAATAAGCGGGGTGGGAAAAGTGCCCATCTCTATCAAAGAAACCGGGTTTTTTACCATGATTGAAGACCAAAATCGAGTATTTTAGTAAAAAAAACCGGTTTCTGCATCCAGGAGATTTGAGTGGATTTTTGGCTGGTGCGTTAGCGTCGCCCTCGAAGAGGATCGCCATTTAAAAAATTATTCTCCCATCGGATCGCGGTAGCGTTTGGGTTCATCCTTGCGAAACAGATTCGCTAAACCGAGGATTCCCAACAAACCCAAAGCACCCCAATGATTGTTGTCGTTTTTGCTTTCTTGAAAAGGAGTTCTGTCTAGAACAACTCCATTAGAATCAGTATTGTTCTGGGCGGGAGCAGACTCCGTTTGAGCTGAGGCAGGCATAGCTGAAGGGAGAACAGCCAAACTCAAAGCTATCAGGGTAGCCGCGGTATTTTTAGATATATCGGAAGGCTTGACTTTCATACTCGGTCTCCAAATATCAGCAGTTACTTTATTAAAATAATCAATTTGCCGCAGCCGACGCATCAATCGATCGACAGAAACTAAATTCCCCCTCTCCTCTTGCTTTCGAGATAGAACAAGCTTTATGCTAAGTTCAGATGCTTGTAAGCAAATTATCTAAAATAAAAAGTCGTAAATTATACCATGCTGCCATTTATCCGAAAAGATTTAGCCGAACTTACCGCATACACTCCACATCCGGGCGGCGCGTCAGGAGAACCAGCGCACTCGGAAAGTGCGATCGTCGATCGCCTCGATACCAACGAATGCCCCTACGACTTGCCCGAGGAATTAAAAAAAAAGCTAGCTTGGACTTACCAGCAGTTAATTGAAACAAATCGCTATCCCGACGGAGGCCACGCAGCACTCAAAGAGGCGATCGCCCAATACGTCAATGAATCCCTAAATGTCCCCCCCCTTAACAAGGGGGGGCTAGGGGGCGTTACACTGCCAAAAACCGCCATTACAGGCGACAATATTTCTGTAGGCAACGGTTCCGACGAACTAATTCGATCGCTCTTAATAGCTACTTGTTTAGGCGGGCAAGGCTCTATTTTGGTAGCGAATCCCACCTTTTCGATGTATGGAATAATCGCCCAAACCCTCGGCATTCCCGTTGTGAGTGTTCAGCGGAAAGAGGAGAATTTTGAAATCGATATCGAGGCGGCTAAAAGGGCGATAGACCAAAATCAAAATCCCCCCGTGCGGGCCGTCTTTGTCGTTCATCCCAATTCCCCCACAGCCAATGCTTTAACAACTGATGAAATAGAATGGTTGTCAAGCTTGCCGGAACAGATATTAGTAGTAATTGACGAAGCTTATTTTGAATTCAGCCAAAATACTTTAGCAGACAGATTGCACCAGCACCCGAATTGGATAATTCTGCGGACATTTTCCAAAGCATTTCGACTAGCATCAATGAGAGTCGGATATGCGATCGCCCATCCCGAACTCGCAGCCGCCTTAGAAAAAATTCGCCTCCCCTACAACCTTCCCAGTTTCTCGCAAACCGCAGCCGAGTTAGCCCTAGCGCAGCGGCAGTTATTGCTAGCAACTATTCCCGAAACTCTATCAGAAAGAGCCAAATTAATTGCAGCGCTAACTCAGCATCAAAAATTGCTAGTTTGGCCGAGTGCGGCTAACTTCGTTTACCTGCGGGCAAAAGTCGGTGAGGGCGAATCTGCCGAAGAGGAACACAAACAAATTATGCAGCAGCTAAAAGAGGGAGGTACTTTAATTAGGCATACTGGGGGAGGTTTGCGAATTACGGTGGGTAGCCCGGAGGAAAATCAGCGGACAGCCGATCGAATCGCAGCGATTTTAGATTAAAATTAATATCCACCGTTGCTCAATAAAATGCTAATAATGAACTCTGTAGAACTATTCAGCGGAGCAGGAGGCTTAGCAATAGGCGTATCACAAGCAGGCTTTTGTCACAAAGCAGTTATCGAGCTGGACAAAAATGCCTGCGAGACAATTCGAGAAAATCAGCGGCGGGGTGTAAAAGCGATTTCAAACTGGTCTGTTTTTGAGACAGATATCGCTAAATTCGATTTTACATCCTTAGAACTCAAAGAGGGGGTAGACCTCCTAACTGGAGGACCGCCGTGTCAGCCTTTTTCTGTAGGAGGAAAACACTCCGGGAGTGAGGACGAGCGAAATATGTTTCCGCAATTTTTTCGGGCCGTGCGAGAACTCAAACCCAACGCATTTGTTATCGAAAATGTTAAAGGTTTATTGCGTTCCTCCTTCACTAAATATTTTGAGTATATTGTCCTACAACTCACTTATCCAGAAGTTGTACAAAGGCTGGATGAGGATTGGCCCCATCACCTGTCCCGGTTAGAACAGCATCATACCGCCGGTCGTGGTGACGGACTATCATACCGTGTAGTGTTTCGCTTACTCAACGCGGCAGACTACGGCGTTCCCCAAAAGCGCGAAAGGGTTTTTATTGTAGGTTTTCGATCGGATTTAGGATTAGAGTGGTCTTTTCCTGAACCGACTTGTTCTCAGGAAGCCTTGCATTGGGAGCAATGGGTGACTGGCAATTATTGGGAGCGCAATCAAATCTCTAAAAGCGATCGTCCAGACATACCTAGCAAGCTTTCCTCGCGCATATTCAATCTTCAGTTCAACTTGTTTCCACCTCAAAAACAGCCTTGGCGTACTGTGCGGGATGCCATTTCGGACTTACCACAAGAAGGCAATAAAGAAAGCCAAAACAGCGTACTAAATCACATTTTTATACCGGGAGCCAGAAAGTATCCAGGCCATACGGGCAGCTTGTTAGATGAACCAGCTAAAACTTTAAAAGCAGGAGTTCACGGGGTCCCTGGAGGAGAAAATATGTTAGTTGATCCCACGGGACAGGTGCGTTACTTTACGCTTCGCGAAGCTGCTAGACTGCAAACTTTCCCTGACGAATACTTCTTTCCTCACAGTTGGACAGAAACTATGAAGCAGTTGGGGAATGCTGTACCAGTCGCTTTGGCAGAAGTTATTGCCTCTAGCATTAGATCGCGGCTGGAGACAGTTAGAACAGCGAGAGTGTAGTCAATGAATTTGAGATTTTAGATTTGAGAATTTACTCCATGCTCGAAGTATTTAGAGTTCCGCCAGATTTACAAGAAAACTTAATCGCTTTCTGTGGCAGGCAAAATTGTTATAATCTTCACGAACTGGATCGTGTCAGGGAGGATTTGATCCAATATTGCGGAGCATATTTGCTGTACTACCAGGGCGACTTCTCAATGTATAACCTTATTAAACAGGCAAACTTGAGTAAGTGCTGTCTGCCAATCTATGTAGGTAAAGCAGCTCCGGGCGGTCGTCGGACGGGGCGTACAACTATTGGCAACACTCTTTACGGACGCTTGTCAGAGCATAGAAAATCTATCGAAGCTGTAGACAATCTAAAAATTGAGGATTTTGCCTTCAAAATCGCGCCGATGGAAATCGATTTAGTTTCATGGGGAGAAGCAGTGTTGATCCGTCACTTCAGCCCTGTTTGGAATAGAGAAATATCGGGATTCGGGATACATGACCCTGGAAGTGGGCGAGCAGGGCAAAAACGTTCTGTGTGGGATAGATTGCACATCGGTCGCACTTTTGCCACCAAGCTTCCTGTAGGAAATACTCCGCTCGATATTGATGCTTTGTCGGTTAGTATAACACAGCATTGTCAGCGGATGATAGAAGAGTTAGGGTGTCCTTAATTTGGTATCTGATTCGATAGTTTGCAGCCACAGGCTAGAATTAGGAAATAGATAAAATATTTTCATCCTCGATCATTTTCTTGTCGCGCCGCGCGCATAGTTTGGGGAAATACGCCTACTAAAAGTGCAAAAGGTTCATCGGGAATTTGTGCTACTGTTTCCCCATCAAAATATTGTTCAAACTGAGTTAAAATCATTTGTGCCCGTTCCAAAGCTGCCGGCTTTGCCGTTAACTGTTCCGTTAACCGCACCCAATGCCGCCGAATTCCAAAAGCTTTCTGTCTTTCTTCGGGAGATTGAGGGCAAACCAAACAAAAATCGCCCACGGGAATCGCCTGCTGAGAGTCAACATCAAAAGCACCCCCAACGGCAGCCCCAGGCCCGGCAAACTCCGCGTGGAAGCGTTTAATCAAAATTAGACCGTTCCGGCGACGGCTATCTACCATCAACAGCTTGCCGCTGTTGATTTCTGCGAGAATGTCAGAGGAGTGGGGGTGTTCTGTCAAATCTGTGCCAAGGTGTCGATGTCGCAAGTCCGGGTCAGCAGAAAAGCCGGCGCGGATAATATCGCTAGAGTTAAAATCAGAACTGGATGAAGTATCAAATCTGCGATACTCCAGCGATCGAGATTATTCATTTAAAGTTATAAATTAATACTGTCACAAGGTGGTAGCGTGAGCGCGATCGAATATCAAATGCAGGTAGAACAAGCAGTAGACACCCTGAAAGCGGATCTCCCGACGCTTTTTGAAAAAGACATCTCCTACGACATATACACAAAAGATGTTTATTTTCAAGACCCTGTTAACAAATTTAAAGGAAAAATCAACTATCGCATTATCTTTTGGACTTTGCGATTCCACGGACAGCTATTCTTTAGCGAGATTTACTTCGACCTGCACGACGTAAGTCAGACTGCCCCTGATACTATTGTGGCAAATTGGACTGTTCGCGGCGTCCTGCGGGTTCCCTGGAAAGCTCGGATTTTTTTTAACGGCTACTCTACTTATAAACTGGATGAAGACGGCTTAATTTACGAACATATCGACACCTGGGACAGAGAACCCGGAGAGATTTTAAAGCAGTTTTTCCGCAAGGGGGAGGATGCGAGCCCAGGATAAGTCAAAAAGGTCGATCGGGCCGCACCATCTGGGCCGGCAACCCAAGTAACTTATAATGTCTAAAATGATCATCATCCCTCAGATTCTTTTTCTGCTATTTGTAAAGTGCTAAAATGATTGTCGCCTCTGATTCATTTTCTGCTCTTTGCACTCCCGAAAAACATCATGGCTGATATTGTCGAGACTGCCACCAATGCCGGCTCTTTCAGAACGCTCGTAACTGTTATTGAAGCGGCTGGTTTGTTAGATTTATTGCAAAGTCCGGGCCCCTACACCGTCTTAGCACCAACTGACGAGGCATTTGCCAAAATTCCTACGAACACTATTGCCTCTTGGTTGGAAGACATACCCAAGCTCCAGAAAATTCTGACCTATCACATTCTGTTTGGCGAGGTTCTAACTGAGAACTTGCTTGAGTTAAGTTCTGCTGAAACAGTGGAAGGTTCTGTGGTGGGGATTGATACTTCTGACGGCATTAAAGTGAATGATGCTAAAGTTCTCACTTCAGATATTCTTGCCGACAATGGCGTCATTCATATCATTGATGCGGTGCTACTACCAGCAATGGTTGCAGCATAATAAAACTTGTGCTTTTACCTATAAATGTAAGGTGCGCAATGCGCACCTTACGTCTATAATAAATTTAGGATGAGCGGGGAAAATCACCGATAAATGTCGGGTGCGTCCGGAGTACATTACCCTACATTTTAAACTACTTACCCGAACCTAAAATCAAGCCCGATCGCGCCGGCAGCATCAATTCTAAATGTCGAGTTTCCCCTTCACCTTTCCAAACAAAATCGCCTTTCCCAAACAGCAACTTATCGTGAGGAGATTTCAAATTAGCTACCTCAAAGCTAATATTAGCTTCTTCTGTCGCGACATTGACAGCAACAACTATTTCTTCATCCCCCAGAATTCTCACAAAAACGTAAACCGTTCCCTCAGCAAACAGAATTTGGTAAGCTCCAGTGCGGAGGGCAGCGTATTTGTGGCGCAAAGCTATCAACTGCTTGTGGTAATCTAAAACATCCAGTTCCCAGCTAGCTTGTAAGGGAAAACCGCGGCGAGAATCGGGATCTAGAGCACCGGGCAAACCAACTTCATCGCCGTAGTAAATGCTAGGAGCTCCGGGAAAAGTTAACAGTAGCAAAGTAGCAAGTTCGACGCTAGCTTTATCGCCCCCAGCAATTGAGAGCAACCTAGCTGTATCGTGACTGGCCAACAAGTTAAGTTGAGTTAGCTGTATCGGCCACGGGTACAGTTCCAAAACCTGCTGAATTTTGTCGCCGTACTCTTTAGCAAAAAGTGGCGGATAGGGATGGTAAGAACGACCTTCAATTTGAGCTAAATCTACCCTGTCGCCCGCTGCAAAAGCAATAGTTGGCGCAGCAAAAAGATAATTCATCACCCCGTCAAATTGACTGCCGTCGAGCCATTCTCTCGCATCTTCCCAGACTTCGCCGACAATGTAAGCTTCGGGATTAACTGCTTTAACTCGTTCTCGAAATTCCTGCCAAAATCCCGGAGTTTTAATTTCAAAAGGAACGTCCAGCCTCCAGCCGTCGATGCCGAATTTAATCCAATATTCGGCGATTTCCATGATGTATTCTCGCACTTCTGGATTGTCGTGATTGAATTCAGGAAGTGCTCGATTCCCGTCCCAACCGGCATAGTTAGCAGGAAAATTGCCGTCGTAGGCGGATAGCGGCCAGCCTTCAATTTTAAACCAATCCAGCCAAGGAGAATGGGGGCCGTTTTCGAGGATGTCGTGAAAGAAGAAAAATCCCCGGCTGGCGTGGTTGAATACGCCGTCGAGGACAATTTTGATGTTGCGATCGTGAGCGGCATCTAGAAGCTCTTTAAAAGCCGGATTTCCGCCCAACATCGGATCGACTTGATAGTAGTCGTGGGTGTGGTAGCGGTGATTGCTGGCCGACTGAAATATGGGGGTGAAGTAAATTGCGTTAATACCTAAGTCTTGCAAGTAGTCTAGCTCTTCCATCACGCCCCACAAGTCCCCGCCTTTGTAGCCTTGGAGAGTGGGGATTTCGTGCCATTCTTCCCACATGAAGTTTTGCAGCAGGCGTTTGCGAGGCTGTTTGCTTTTGGCGAAGCGATCGGGGAATATTTGGTAGAATACCGCGTGTTTAACCCAGTCCGGCGTTTGAATTTGCATACACTTTTTTTAGCTTTTAGGGCTTAGGCTACAGTAGCAGAGGTTTCTAGGGGATCTAGCTTTTGGTAGAGAATAGACATTTAATCCAATTTTGTCGATCGACAAATTGTAAAAGCTTACACAAATTTGCAGTCAATCTCAGATTTAAAACAGACTCTACCTAGAAATTTATTGTCCCGGCGGGCGGCGCTTCCTGACTGCTGTGGAATCGGACAAACTCACACAACAGGAAAGCCAGCAACAAGAACGAGGTCGAACCCAAGCAGAACAAGGACGCCAGCGGGCCCAAACAGAGCATCAGCGGGCGCGGTGCGAGACCAGCCTTGAAAAAGAACAGCAGCGCGATGAGCCTGGATGGAGAAATTGCCAGAAGGGAGAATTAACCCGAGAAACTTGTAATTAAAAGCCCAAACCCCGAACCTTATTCTTTTGTTAAACTGCCGTTATTTATTGATGGGTATTTTAACTCACAACTCAAAACTCATAACTCCAGTCCCGAACGCACTCCCACTCTCATAAACCGGGTTTTTTAACTCTTATTGATGGTTTGAAAAAGTATTTGGATTAAACAACCCGGTTTCTGCGTTAGCGACTCGACTCATAACTCATAACTGATAACTTCCTTGCTCCCCCCCCTTGTCAAGAAGCCCTCACCATCCGACACTGTACTTGGAGAGTTCATCGACCCTAGGGAGAAAGTTCCTTGAAAAAAGTCTTAGCCATCATCCTCGGTGGCGGTGTAGGCACCCGCCTTTACCCCCTAACCAAACTGCGAGCCAAACCCGCAGTTCCCCTCGCAGGGAAATATCGCCTCATCGATATTCCTGTCAGCAACTGCATCAACTCGGAAATACTCAAAATCTACGTCCTCACCCAATTCAACTCGGCATCCCTCAACCGCCATATCGCTCGCACCTACCAGTTTACCGGCTTTACCGACGGATTTGCCGAGGTGCTCGCCGCCCAGCAAACTCAGGAAAATCCCAACTGGTTTCAAGGGACAGCCGACGCAGTTCGCCAATATCTCTGGCTGCTAGAAGAGTGGGACGTTGACGAATACTTGATTCTTTCAGGCGACCACCTCTACCGCATGGACTACCAGAAGTTTGTGCACAGACACCGCGAAACCAACGCCGATATCACCCTCTCGGTTTTGCCAATGGACGAGAAGCGAGCCTCGGATTTTGGTTTGATGAAAATCGACGACAGCGGCCGCATTGTTTCTTTCAGCGAAAAGCCAAAAGGCGATGCGCTCAAACAAATGCAGGTGGATACTACTAAACTGGGACTGACAGCGCAGCAGGCTCAGGAAAGTCCTTACATTGCTTCGATGGGGATTTACGTCTTCAAAAAAGAAGTTCTGATTAAACTCCTGAAAGAATCTCCAAACCAAACTGATTTTGGTAAAGAGATTATTCCGAATAATGCAAAAGAGCACAACGTTCAAGCTTATTTGTTTGACGATTACTGGGAAGATATCGGAACCATTGAGGCTTTTTACGATGCTAACTTGGCTCTGACAAAACAGCCTCAGCCTCCTTTCAGTTTCTACGATGAAAAGGCGCCGATTTACACTCGCCCGCGTTTCTTGCCGCCGACTAAGCTTTTAGATACTCACGTGACAGAATCGATTATTGCTGAAGGCTGCATTCTCAAACAGTGTCGGATCGACCATTCTGTGCTGGGAGTTCGATCGCGCATTGAAGCTGGATGTACGATTCAAGATACCCTGGTCATGGGTGCTGACTTCTACGAACCAGACGCCGAACGGCATTCTAGTTTAGACAACGGCGGAGTCGCCCTCGGTATCGGTGCAGATACTACAATTCGCCGTGCGATTGTGGATAAAAATGCCCGCATCGGCCACAATGTTCAAATAATTAATAAAGACCGAGTGGAAGAAGCCAACCGCGAAAACCTTGGTTTTTACATCCGCAGCGGCATTATCGTAGTCCTGAAAAATGCCACGATTCCTGATGGAACTATCATTTAGTTATTAGTCATTAGTCATTAGTCGTCAGTCATTAGTTTTTTAAATTAAAATCTGTTACCTGCTTTTCAAGTAACAGATGATAAATAACTAAATTAGTGACAGATAACCAATGACCGATGACTGATGACTGATGACGAAATTAAAATTTTTTATCTTATTATTAATGGAAACCGCTGATTTAGGTTGTCGAAATACTTCGCTTTATTCAAAGCATTGCACATTAATAAGGGATAGTCTATGTTAGGGCCTGCGGTGATACAGATATGTTCGCTCGCCGGCGTCTGGCGAATTGCTTCTGATTCTTGTATTTGCGATCGTAGCACGACTGACAAATGCGTTGCCCGTTTCTTAGTACAACACAACTCTCGGAACAATCTTTCCAATCGTCGCAGCAGCCGCAAGGCCAACTTAGCAAATAATTCATAATGTTAGCACTCTCGTAGCGTTAAAAACTTATCGCTCTACTATCCTATCTTAATTTTTTTAAAAGTGTGTGTTCTAGTTAACAGACAGCGGAGAGATTATGTTATATTACTTTGACTTAAATGTATTCAGATAGTAAAAAAATAAGATCGTATAACACCGCTCTGAGGTGAGGGAAAAATATCTCGAAAGATTGTGGAATTACTGCGCGTTTTAGGGTAGAAGTTCGCGATAATTCAGGCAGCAGATTCGACCAGAGTTGCTGATGAGAACTTTCTAGGATTTGCATGGGGTGAAAAGCTCATATCGACAAGTTCGATCGCACCGCGCCACAAAAAAAGTGCGATCGTCCGCGCCAGTCAACCCTCCTAGCCTCGCGCCATCAACAGCAGCAGCTTTCCCCGGTTCGTTTCAACCGGGTGGCAGCCTAAAGCTCTCGCCGCCTCCGGAAAGCCCCAAGGCGCACAACTCCTCAAAACTGATCGTGGCAATAGTTTCACCGTCTAAAAGCTCAAAGGTATAGTAACCGCCCGTAGGGTGAGGACGTTCTTAATTGATGAAACCATTGTTTTTCTTGTCGAATGCCGAAAGCATAACAGAGCCGGCTGCTCCGGCTGCCTTCAGCACGAGAGAGCCGAATGCTATAAAATCTCAAACAGCAGCGGAGTGCGGAAATTGCGATCGAACGCCAAGCAACAACCGAACTCGATCGAGTCCAAACCTTTGATAACCTATAATTTGAATGAGATGCCGCAGGCACTTTAGCCGCTGGCATCCAGCTAATTCGCCATCCTGCTAATTGGGGATTTATTCTTTCTAACAACTAACAACTAACAACTAATAAAGAGGGATTGCTTAATGGCTGCAACAGATTTTAAAGACTATTACGCTATTTTGGGACTCAACAAAACTGCTAGCTCTGATGAAATTAAAAAAACTTTCCGCAAACTAGCCCGGAAATATCACCCGGACATGAACCCTGGGAACAAAGAAGCCGAAGCTCGTTTTAAAGAAGTAAACGAAGCTTACGAAGTGCTCTCAGACCCTGAAAAACGCACAAAATACGACCAATACGGTCAATACTGGAAGCAAGCTGCCACAACTCCAGGCGGATGGCCGGGCGGGGGCACTACGAATGTAGACTTTGGCGGGGTTGACTTCAGCGAGTACGGCAGTTTTGACGAATTTATCAATGCCTTGCTAGGCCGCGCAGGTAGCAGTGCGGGTAGTGGGCGCAACGGCAAGTGGAATTACAGCAACTACCGCACCAGCAGCGGCGGGCCCACCGGTTTTGGCGGATTTGAAGATTTCGCGGGGTACGAAAACCGCACCGCAGGAAGCTCTCTCGACACCGAGGTCGCCATTTCCCTGACTTTGGGGGAAGCATTTCGGGGTACTTCCAAGCGTGTCGCCACAGGCGAAGTTTCGATTCCTGCTGGAGTGAAAACCGGCAGCAAAATTCGGATAAAAGGCAAAGGTCAAGTTGACCCGTACACGAAGCAGCAGGGAGATTTGTACCTAAAGTTAGAAGTTTTGCCTCACGCTTTCTTCCAGTTTGAGGGAGAGAATTTGGTCTGCGAAGTGCCGATAACTCCCGACGAAGCGGTGTTGGGAGCTTCTATTGAAGTGCCGGCGCCTGAAGGTCCCATCACTGTAAAATTTCCAGCCGGGATGCGATCGGGTCAGTCTTTGCGCTTGCGTGGGAAAGGATGGCCGAAACCGAAGAAAAACGAGCGGACTGATTTGTTGGTAAAAATTGCGATCGTGCCGCCGAAAGAACTCAGCACTGTCGAACGCGAGTGCTACGAGAAAATCCAAGCAAATCGTACTTTTAATCCTCGCAGTAATCTCAATCAGATGGTGCTTTGAAAAAACGTGCATTTCTCGGACGCAAATAATACCATTTCTTCAATATTCCCCAGGGACACAGCATTGTTGTGTCCCTACAGTATGCAAGCGCGATCTCATTGAAAAAAACCCCTGTTAACAAGTCAAATTTTCTTCGCCCGTAATTTGCAGTTTCCAACCTTCTCAAGACTCTTCACTAGCTCTTAGCTGAGTAGGTTGGCTACCTTGTTTGATGTTGATGCTAATTTTTTTAGCTCCTTTGTTCTCCAGGTCTCGGATGTAGCCGGTCGATCTGTCAGAAGCTTCCTGTCTGCTGTCATAGGGCCCAAAGTAATAGGTACGCTTTGGCGAATCTGTATCAACTTCTACCCACCATTCGTCGCGTCGAGTGCTGCTAGTAGGTTGAGCGAGCAGCCAAAAAGCAGTGAAAAACATACCCAACATAGAGATTTCAAACATATGTACCTCTGGGAATATTTAAGTAGTTTTTACTGATATAAATTTATCAATGCAACGGGAGCGATCGGCTCGTCCTCAGTGCTGATTTGATCCCGATAATTTTTGGCAGTTAATGGTGGGTAAACTCTGCTTTTTGGTGGAGAAGATGCCGAGTTTTAAGCCACCACTACAAATACAAAGTCCGCAAGGTAAGGACTAGGACAAGATGATGCTTAATATTATTGTTGAGGCTTCACTTAATGAAAAACTCAAACAGAACTTACACACTATTGACGCTCATAAACCGGGTTGTTTAACCGATCTCCCTCGCGATAGAGGGAGTATTTTGGTCAAAAAACCCGGTTTCTGCCGTCTGGACTCTCAAAATTCTTAAGCCGCTATTCCCTCTGAGAATTCACCGTCGCAAATCGTGAGTTCCGTAGGCTGACACTTTTTGATGCGGATGCTAACTCTTTTGGCTCCCTCGCTTTCGAGGTCTTCGATGTAGCCTGGAGTATTGCTGGTGGCTTCTTTGTCGGTGTCGAAGGGGCCAAAATAGTAGGTACAGTGAGGCAAATCTGTGACAATTTCTACCCACCATTTCTCGGGGCGGCGGGGGCTGGGTCCACTAAACACGGACAAGACTGCGACGTAGATACAAAATAAATAAAATCCGAGCATTTTTCCTCTTTTGGGGTTATTTATTTTCTCATAGGACTTACGCCCTCGCGACTCTCCTCAACCGGGTTGTTCAACTCCTGGCGATCGCCCTTTACCAGAGTTTAGTCCCTCAAACCCGGTTTATGCGTTTAGGACAATCTAATTTTACCAAGGTAATTTGTGCGATCGCATCAACCAGAGTGCTGATTTTGAGGGGAGAATAGAATCCCAGTGAATCAACTATTTTGCATTTAAATTGAAGCTTGATGGTGGGCTAGGAGTGGCGACCCCACAAGAGTTTAAGTACGCAGTAGTCGATCGATTAAATGCGCGACAGCTTACTTCGGGAAATACGCCGGAATATATAGAATTTCTTGGCCAGATGAGCTATGAAATCAAACTTAAGAACCTTGGCAACACAGGTTTCTGTGTATCCAATTTTTGTGAGGCAGGCTATATAGTCTAGGCGATTGCTTCGCGTATAGCTGACAGTGACTTATGGCTTAAGAACTTGGCAACACAGGTTTCGATGTACCCAATTTTTGTGAGACAGCCTATAGCGCGACCTTACGCGAGCAGCGCCAAAGCTTATAAGTCGCTAAAATACCAAAACCCGCGCAGGCGGGTTTTGTTGTTAAGCTATAAAATTCCTCAAACAAATCTGATTGGCCCACCTCAGCAGGCTGAGGTTTAGCGCTTGCCTTTGGGGAACTGTTCGATACCAGCCCAACCGTAGAAAACCAGCTCGTCGTTCTGAACTCGGCAGCGGTCAACCCGCAGTTGAGTGCCCTCTAAGGCAAATTTGTCTAAGTCTAGCAAGTTATTTACGTGGGCAATTATAGCTTGACCCAAGTCTACTGCTTGCCCGTCACCGCCGTAAGTAACGCTGA
This sequence comes from Microcoleus sp. MOSTC5, assembly GCF_036701825.1. Classification (NCBI taxonomy): domain Bacteria; kingdom Bacillati; phylum Cyanobacteriota; class Cyanophyceae; order Oscillatoriales; family Microcoleaceae; genus Microcoleus; species Microcoleus sp. MOSTC5. The sequence continues at coordinate 30,756 of NZ_JAUBRK010000053.1, forward strand.
CAAATTGGATTTTGCGGCGGTCTTCTACTTGCAATTGAGCTGTAATATCTATGTTGACAGGTTCGCTGGCATCGCCTACGGTAATTTCGGACTTAAGCCGAATGGATTTGTCGGCTCCGAAGCTGACTTCAGTGTTTTGAAAGTGCAGAGATTGCTCTTGATACATCAGCTTCTGGAGTTTTTCAACTACAAAAGGTGTATTGAATGAAGTGGTTAAATCCGATCGAGTTAAGACTACTCGCATATTTGCCTGGGTAGGCTGCCGCAATTTCACTTGACCTGCAAAAATCGCCCCAAAATCAATGGAGAGTGCTTGCAGGTAGAGTTCCATCACTTCTATGCGCAGGCCGTTGTACATCAACATACCTTTGCCAATGAAGTCGAAACCGTCGATGCTTCCCTGCAAGAGTTTGGCTACTGGTTCGACTCGGATGTTGGCTTCGGCCTTTTCAGAACGCTTGAATAAGGCTGCGATCGCAGCTCCTGCTACTTTACTAACAAGGCGATCGCCACTTTGACCTTGAAAGGATGTACTGCTAAACAAAGCTGCTACCATTTATTCGTTTGCTCATCTACAGTCGCCATTATAACCCTATATTAAGAAATGTAAAAATCGCTTGTGCTTATTCACTTCATAAGCAGATCTTGTTTTTTGTCTGTCTTCAAAACAACATTGTTGAAATTTAAAGGCTCAGGGGGGTGCCTTGGAGACAGGCGCGATCGAGCAACGCCCCATCCCAAACGGTTTGTTCGATCGTGGCGCAAAGCAAATTAGCCCCCGTCAGGTTAGCGCCGCGCAGTACGGCTCCATTCAGGATCGCTTCTTCCAAGTCAGCTCCCGACAAATCAGCGCCCGACAAATTGGCATGGCTCAAATCGGCGGAGTACAAAATTGCCCGAGCCAAATTCGCGCCCCGCAAATCGGCGCAGCGAAAATCGACACCGCTCAAATCCAAATTGCCGATGGATGCCCCCGTCAAAAAAGCACCCCCAAAACTTGCGTCGCGGACTAAAGCGTTAGCGAAGGCAGCTCCCCGCAAATCGGCATTCCGAAAATCAGCGCCTCGCAAGTCAGCGCCGGTCAAGTCAGCGCCGCGGAGGTTGGCTCGCAATACGGCCCGCTGCAAGTTAGCGCCGGCGAGATTAGCTCCACTCAAGTTGGCTTGAGATAAGTCAGCACCGGCGAGATCGGCTCCCGCTAAGTCTTTGCCGGCTAAATCAGTGCCGGCCAACATCAGAATTTTGCCTTTGCGTATGGCTTCGAGGTCATTAGTCATTAGTCAGTTGTCAGTTGTTGGTTGTCAGTTGTTGGTTAACACTCAACAGTCAACAGTCAACAGTCAACAGTCAACAGTCAACAGTCAACAGTCAACAGTCGAGTTATTTTATAATGCCGGAGCGGCCGCGGTCGTTCGATCGCCCAAATCCTCCAACCATACATTCGGCAGTTGACTCGGGCGAGTTGGTAACTCCATCAAACCCATTTCTGCCAGCCTGACGACGTTGCTGAGAGTTTCCACCAAAGCCGGATCGAAGCGAATGCCGCACAGTTCGCGGCACTCTTCTAAAGCTTCGCTCAAACTCAAAGCCGGACGATCGCCACGCGGTTGAGTCAATTCTTGAAAATGAGCGACCAACCCCAAAATCCGCGAAGCAACGGGTATTGTTTCGGCTCGCAAACCCTCTGGCCTGCCGCTGCCGTCCCAATATTCGAGTTGGTGCTTGACAATTTCCGCGACAGGTGCTAACTCCGGCATTGCTTGGAGCAGTTGGGAACCGATGAAACTGCGATCGCGCCAAAATGCTAGAGTTGCTGGGTCAAAAGCATCGGGAGTGCGATCGAACACCTCATTCGGGGCCGAAATTAAGCCGACTCGAAACAGCAATCCAGCCAGCCGCAGCCTGCGCAACTGCAAAGCCGGCAAATCCAGCAGTTGACCCAAAGTTTCCGACAAAGCCGCCACCTGCAAAGACGCTGTGGGGTTTGCGGTATCGCGTTCGTCTACGCGCTGGGCCATCCGCAGAAAAGCTTGAAGTTTGTTAGCGTTCAAATTCCGGCTGACCCGCAAAGCTTGACCTTCCAATTCCCACAACTCGCGGGTTTGGCGGTTAATTGCCACCATTTGCTGCTGAGAACTTTGCAGGTAAGTGACGATCCGCGATACGACGCCGCTAATGTCGGCCAAGGGCGGGCCTTTAGTTGCCAGGATTTCGTGGTGCATTTCCAGCAAACTGTCGGCCAGGGGCGAGTTGTAATGTCGCGTCTGTTCTATAAAAATTTCTGCAGCAGCCGACACCAAAGACTGGTCAAACGACCACAAACCGTAGAACTTTCGTTCTGTATCTACTTCGGGCTTGCCTTCTGGCAAGTATTCCTGGTCTGAAAGTTCGCGGCAAAGCACCATTGCTTTGTATGTCGGGGCGAGGATGATTAAATTCCATTCTTGGATTAAAGGGTCGCTCTCATCGAGATTTATTAAAGATACATTTTCTAATTGCCCGGTTTTGTGGGTAGCGAAACCGCTGTCGGCTACTGCTGCGATGACAACGCGCCGAGAGGCATTAGCAATATCTAGGTAGCGATCGGCTTCCTGTAAATACCATTTACCCTGCTGAAACGCCACCAAAACTAGGGGTTTGAGTTCTATCTTGTCCCCGCCGCTGGTTTGCAAAATGTGGTCTTCTAGGGCGTGACACAGGGCTACTAGGGTGTTTTTGAAGTATACCCCGTAGCTAGAAGGCAGTTTTCCGTCGGGAAGTGTAGCTTGTAGTCTGGCGAGAGTTGATTCTGAATTCATTGCAAAAAGCGGTGCCGGCTGTTATTTATTGTAGCGGGCGATCGAACTTATGGAAAAAACTTTTGGCAAAAATCCGACTTTTTGATTTTTCACCGCTTAGCAACCGAGTCAATGTAGAGTGCGCAATGCGCACTTTACTAATTTTAGCAATTTTGTAGAAACCCTCTGTCTTTGGCTGAGTTTTTTTAAGACCGGAAACCTGCCGAGAGGAAGACGCTAACTCAATTAAGTATTAACTACTATTTTTAAACAATATTATTAGGAATTCTGAGCGTGCTTCAAGAAAATAGGAGTTTAGGGGAACAGGCGATCGACAAAGTGGCCGAGATTGCTATTGCTAGCAAATTAGACGAATCGGAAACTTTGTCTGTCACAGTCAACACCGATGCGGGTCAGCTAGCCCAGGGAGAAGTAGAGGCCGTTGCCGTTGAGGGCAAAGGATTGGTAATGCAACAAGATTTGCGCGTGGAAGAATTGCAAATTCACGTCAAGGATATTGCTGTCAATCCCCTCACAGCTATGTTTGGCAAAATTGAACTGAACGGGCCTGCATTCGGTGGGGCGCGCGCCGTTTTAACAGAAAGCGATATCAACCGCGCTTTTAATTCCGAATACATCAGCAGGAAACTGAAAAACTTAAAAGTTACTGTTGACGGACAACTGCGGACAATAGACGTTAAAACTATTGAGTGCCAATTGCTAACCGGAAAAATCGCTTTAAATGCTGAGGTATCGGTGCGGGAAACGGCCTCCACGGAAAAGATTTATTTCACAGCAAAACCTGAGATCGCAGCGGGCGGTTGGGCAATTTCTCTCCAGGATGTCGAGTATCCCGAAAACAAGGAATTTTCGCCGGAGTTAACTGAAGCTTTGGCGGACAAAGCTGGTGAAGTTTTAAACTTGCGAAATTTTGAACTTGAGGGAATGTCCCTGCGAATTCAGCAACTAAATGTGGAAGCTGGTTTGCTGACTTTGCAAGCTGAAGCGAAAGTCGAAAAATTCCCTGAATAGCAGTAGCGTTCTGAGGTTAGTCGCTGGTAGGGCGCGTCAGTGGATAGGAGATTTTAGAGGTTAGATTTACTCCACAGATGAATCTGGTCTCTTGAACAAGAGTCTAAAATTGTTAGATTTTCACGACCTGAGTCGTTTGCAAGTATGCGTTTGTGGGCGGGGTCAAAAACCGAAAAGCTTGTGACATCTAGCAATTATTGGAACGCACGCACCCGAAAACTATGCTTTGAAACTACCTCCGCCCTTTTCTTGTCCGTCTGGTACGCGAGTTTCTCAACCAAAATTACTCTAGAAACCCGGTAAAAAAGCCGGGTTTCTAGATACCCGCGCGTAAGTCCAACCAAAAATAATCTCTCGAAGGCGATCGCACTTTTTAAATCCCTCTAAAGTTATAAAAAAAACGATAGCAATCCGCAGCAAAATATCACCGCCGTTAGAGGCAGGTATGGGCAGTTTATTTTTACTCTTAATAAGTAGTAGTAAAAAATTGGAAAAATTTTGTGAACACTGTAACTGCTTTTTTTAAAAGACTGGGTATCGGTCAATTTTTGACTCAATTTTTGACTGTATTTATGGCAGGTTTGCTGCTGTTTACCAGCACCGCTTGCAATGCCGGCGATGTTCGAGGTGCCCGGCCTGAGAATCCTCCCGTTCAAGCTGGAGGAATGAATAACCCTCACAAGGCTGGCGGTGATGGATACACGAATTATAAAACATCCACCGATCCTAAAGTAAATCAGTCGCCTGCTCAAGCAGAAAAGAATCGGGCTGATTTGTCGATTATGGGCGATCGGCTCCTGGCCTCGACTACCGCTGAATCTAATTCCTCAAAGCTGCTTTATCCGGGCTCTGCACCGATGGAAACTGACAAGTTCGACTCCGAACTCGGCGGAGATAAAGCTCTCTTAGAAGCGCCAGACGGACAGCCAGTTAAGGCTCAACCTGTATTCGACCGCAGCGATCCCGATGCCAATATTTTAGAGAGAGTAGGCGCCGCCTTTAAGGATGCTTCTGGTTTCCTCAAAGATAGCGCTGAAGATGCCAAGGAAAGCTCAGTTACGAAACTCAATCCGCTGCAAAAATAAGTCGCTGGGACTAAAGATGATGTAGGGGCTATCTGAAATTAGCCCCTACGTAAATAATATTACTTATTGAAACTAGATAAACGCTTTTAGACTTCCTATCTGCTCAACAAGATTTAGGACATTTATGTTTTTTTCATAAAATCTAGCTCAAGATCTTTTACATTTTATAAAATTTAGGTTGCGAATTCGGAAGAGTATTTCTGGTAAATTTCGAGCGGGTTGAATAAATCTAAAACATAAATCTAAAACATATTGATTAAACTTAACTATTTTACCATACATAAAACTGACGGGGTTGTTGCTTTCGTGAGCGGCTTCTGCTAGCAACTGTGCTAACCTCGACATTTGTTAAGAGTAAATTAGCTGAAGATGCCAAGGAAAGTTCCGTTACCAAATTTAAATTTTTGGGTTTTTCTGCATAGGCAGGAAAAAGGCTAAACACTTTTAGGCGTAAAGGAGTGTTGTAAAGATGGATCAAATACCAGATAGCTCCTACATAATTGGAGAGCTTTTTATAAAATAACCGAGTTTTTATTACAAGAGCGAAATACAGCGCTTCCCACTGTAGAATGGTACAATAAATAATAACAAAATATCATCTTGTATTCAAAACTAATGAAAACATATTCCCTCGCTCTAGAAAAAAAATAGTTATAGCACATTTTGCCCAAAAGGTGTCAAGCGAGGAAAGTAGCCCTCACGTTTGGTGTCAGCAAAAGTCTCGTTCAAAAACTGGTAAAACAACAACAAACCGAGGGAGATTTACAACCTAAACAGAGGGGGAAACCACGATTCAGTCACCTAACAAATGCTGAAGCAATCATCAGAATACTGGTGCCTGAGCATCAAGATGCTACTTTGGTAGAGCTATGTGAATTATTTGCTATTAAGACGGGAAATTGGGTGAGTCGGACGGCAATGTGTCGCCAAAGAGAAATTAGGACTCAATCGTAAAAAAAAACATGGCGCCGTAGCCAAGCCGGGACTGAAAGAGTCCAAAAATTAAGAGTCGAGTATTGGGAAAAGATCAAAGATATCGATCCGAAAAATGAGCGTATTTTTGGATGAAACTGGTATTCTACGCTCGACTGAGCAGAACTCATGTCCGTTCACAGCGCGGGACAAGAGCATACCAAAAAAAAGCATTTTATCGGGGTGCTCTCATTCACAGCTATTGGCGCAATTAGTATGAATAAAGTGTTGGCGTTGATGACAATGAATGATGCAATGGATGGACAGGCATTTGCTATATTTATTCAGCATTTTTTATGTCCTCAATTATGGAAAGGAGCGGTAGTAGTGATGGATAATTTACCCGCCCATAAATTAGCATCAATCAAGCCAATGATTGAATCTGTAGGAGCCAGTATTATTTGTTTATCCCCATACTCTCGCCTATTTTAACCCAATAGAACGCAAGGTTGTCGCAACTAAAATCTTTTTTGCGTATGTTCGCTCCAACTACCACGTCCATCATGATCGATCAAATAATTGCAGTTGCCCTGAACTTAATGAATCCTCAACATTTAAGAAATTGGGAAAGCTAATTGTTGCTACTGTACTTCATAACAGCAGGAACCGCTGTATTCCCAACAGCAAGTTGCAAGAGCAGAACATTCGGAACCTGAGCCGTTTCATTCCACCAGTCTATTTCTCAATCCCCCTCCTGTTCTTGTCAAACTGCAATTCGGAAGCCGCCAAGCGAACGATGGAAAAAATTATCCGTGCCAATCCCGATACATTCGGCAATATTGATACCAAACTGAAGTGCCTGGAACGATATTTCAAATGGGAAGACGATGAAAATAACTTTCATGCCAAAAAAGAGAATGGGCGGGGCGGATACTGGCAGAAAATGAAGTAAATCTGAAGCTAGAAGAAATTAAAGAAACACGGGAAGCCTGGGTGGTAATGTTGCAATTTGCTGAGAATGGTAGATTAAGTCAGGATGACATTGAGACAGTCAAGCAAGAATATCAGGATCTCATAAATCTGATAGGGCTGGAAGTCATCGTTTTGGAATCGTCAAAACACAAGCGGAGATTTTATCGGTGGAGGCGATCGCACTACTTCATCCAATTCAAAGAAACGAATTCTCCTAACTCGCTCATCAGACGCTGAATCTCAAGATAACTCCAAAGCTGTAGTCAAGGTCTAAATTCCTATGATTAAATCAATCGCTTGCTTTTCAAGAACAGCTAAAATTAGGATGTCCAATTTATTCTAAATTATGAGATTTACCAAAATTTTTCTATTTTTAATAAAACATCGGTATTTTTAGGCTTTTCACTTAGAAGTCAGTGCCTGCCGAATTTAAATCCCGGGCTAACAGCTTGCACTTTGTGGGAAATGATATCTTGCATCAATGTCAAGAAAGGGATAGATCGCTCATCCCCCCAGCGATCGCTCCCTTTCTTGATATTAGTGCTTTCTGGTCAATTAAAACTACTCAGTCAAAGCCTTTATACATAGGGTAAGGCGCGCCGAGGCGCACCCTACGGCATAGATATGCAAGGGTAATTCCTATTCCTCTTAAAGCTTTTTTCGCTCTAAAACAGCTTGGTTCTATTTTTTCTTTGACTCAGAAACATCGGCAATCAAATCGTCTTTATCAACTTTCGGTACAAAATCAGGGCGTTCTTTGGCTTCCCAACCGGGGGGTCGCTTGGAGTTGTACCAGGCGATGGAGCCGATCGTAACTGCGGCAACAAAGCCAACACCAAGAACTGCTATTGGAGCGGTCAAGCTGACACTTGATTCCGGCACTGGCTGCTGCATCAGCAGATCGATCATTACTCGCTTGATGGGTGCAACAAGAACTGCCATGGGAGTGGTCAAGCTGATATCTATCATTAGGCTAAATCCTTATCTACTCTACCTTTACATTATCTTAAGTGCTAATGCCGTTTTGTTGATATATCTGAAGACAGAAAAAGTGACAGAATTGCCGCCATAATGGTTAGAGGTTGAAAATAGGAGAGCTGATTTTATGCCGTTGGGGACAATAGCATTGCTGTTGGCTGCTAGTTTCAGCCTGGGTGCTTTACCGCTAACGGGATGGGCGGTGCGAGTGTTTAGCCGCCGAGATTTGAGGGGGCTGGGCACGGGGAATGTGGGCGTGTCGGCAGCTTTCATTCACGGGGGGAAATTAGCGGGAATTGCTGCGGTGTTGGCGGAAATTGCCAGGGGTATTGTGCCAGTGTTGGCGGGGCGATTTTGGTTTCCAGATGCACCTGCGATCGCGATCGCCCTGTTAATTCCGCTAGTTGCGGGCAGATATGCGATCGCCCGAGGTGGAGGCGTGACCAACGCTGTTTGGGGTCTTTTGGTATTTTCGCCGCCGGTGGCTGTTTCATCGGGCATTTGGGGGCTGCTGGTGTGGGGTTTGGCACAGCGGTGGTGGGGTGAGGGCGATCGGGCGAGACTGTTTGCTTCCCGTTGCGGGTGTCTGTGTACCCCAATCTGGGTTTGGGTGTGGCGACAATCAGTGTCCGAATTTTTAGCAGCAGCAGGATTAGCTGTTTTGTTAGCAGCAATTAATTTCAGTCAGGGTGATGATATGGCTTTATCTAAATCCGATCAATTGTTTTCTCTTGATGACTCGTTAGATGCTGCAATCTGCGGCGATAAAGCTGCTAAATTGTCTCAACTGAAACGCGCCGGTTTTAACGTACCTGCTGGTTTTATATTGTCATCCAAGGAAGAAGGAAGTTCGGCAACGGATTATGTAACGGATGTAACGGATGGAACCAAGAAGGAAGAAGGAAGAAGGAAGAAGGAAGAAGGAAGAAGGAAGAAGGAAGAAGGAAGAAGAAAGAAGGAAGAAGGAAGAGGGGAAAAGATAAATACCGAGCATTTATCAATTCCTGATGCTTTAATCCAAAACATCAAAGCACAAATCCCCGATCGCATAATTGTTCGCTCTTCTGCTGCAGGAGAAGACGGGGATCTTAGTTCAGCGGCTGGACAATATCAAACCATTGGGCCTGTTTCAACTCAAGCAGAATTGCTTGATGCAATTAATCGCTGTCGCCAGTCTTATTGGACTTCCGAAGCTGTGGCTTACCGCCGACAGCGACACTTGCCAGACACGCAAATGGCTGTATTAATTCAGCCTTATATTGACAGCCAGTTTGCGGGAGTCATGTTCAGTCGCAATCCTTTAGATGGTGGTTCCCAGGTAATTATAGAAGCTTTACCGGGAGGAGCAGAATCTGTGGTCGGCGGCCAATGTACTCCGGTTCATTTAGAAATTGATTTTAGTAAATCTGAATCATTAGAAAAAAAATTAACAGAACTTAAAAGTAATTCAATTATTGCTCAATCCCTTTTAGCAGAATTGGTGAAACAAGCGCAAGCAATCGAAGCTTTTTTTCACGGAATCCCGCAGGATATTGAGTGGAGTTGGGACGGGAAAGAAGTTTGGATTGTGCAAAGCCGCCCGATTACAAATTTACAGCCGTTTTGGACGCGAACTATTGCAGCCGAAGTGATTCCCGGTGCAATCCGCCCCCTAACTTGGTCGATTAACCGGCCGCTGACTTGCGGGGTGTGGGGAGAGATTTTTCAGGTGGTTTTGGGCGATCGCGCGATCGGCTTAAACTTTAATGAAACAGCAACTTTGCTGGGTTCTCACGCCTATTTTAATGCGACTTTGTTGGGCGAAATTTTTCGGATGATGGGATTGCCGGAACAGGGTTTGGAATTTTTGCTGAGAGGGCAAAAGATGGGCAAGCCGCCTTTGGGGAAGATTTTGCCAAATTTGCCTGGTTTGTGGCGTCTGGTGCAGCGGGAGAGGGCGCTCAATGCAGATTTTGAGGTCGATCGTACTTCTATTTTCCTCCCGGCATTGCAAAGTCTGGAGAAAGAAGTGAGATGTTCGGCAACGGATTTAACGGAATTGTTGGAGAGAGCGGAGCAAATTCAGGAGTGGCTGAAACCGATTACTTACTACAATATATTAGGGCCGATCGGGCTGGCTATTCGCAAGGCAATTTTTCGCGTTTCCGATGAGTGGCTCAACAATGACAGCGCTCCTGAAATTGCTTCTGTACGAGCTTTGCAGCAGTTGGCTTATAAATTGTGGCAAGCTGCTTTTTCGCAGTCTGAAGGAACAGTTTCAATCGCAAATTTAGCACAGACATTTGCGGAAACTCCGGCTTTACAAGCAGATTTTGAAAAGTGGCTTGATATTTACGGATATTTGAGCGAAGTAGGAACGGATATCGCTGTTCCCACTTGGCGAGAACAGCCGGAAATTTACCAAAAACTGCTAATAACTATGGCTCAAAAAGCCGAAATTAATTTAGTCGAAAAGCGTAAATTAGACTTGACTTTTGGGCAAAAGTGGCGGCTAGATAAATGTCAGGAAAGAGCGCTCGTCAAAAACGAAATTAGCGAAATTTACGCACGGTTGTTGGCTCACCTGCGCTGGACTTTTTTAGAGATAGAAGCTTGCGGATTGGCAATGCAGGTGTTTCAGGCAAGCGGGGATATTTTTTATCTGGAATTTGGGGAAATTCAGCAGTGGATTCGCAGCGGCGCGAGTGTTTCTTTTCAGGAGACAATTAGCCAAAGGCGCGATCGCCTGTTAGCCGATCGCGATCGTCCGATTCCCCCTGTAGTCTACGGCAATTTGCTGCCAAATTCTCAAAAAAGGTCGATCGAACCTGCAACATCCGCAACTAATATCATCCAGGGAATTCCCGCAAGTATTGGCCGTGTCGAAGGCTTTGTCAAGATTTGCCGCACCGCGAGTACAGATTTAGGAGAAAATGCGATCGCAGTAGTTCCTTACACCGATGCAGGTTGGGCACCGCTGCTATTAGGAGCAACAGCAATTATCGCCGAAGTTGGCGGCCAATTGTCTCACGGAGCAATTATCGCTCGCGAGTACAAAATTCCCGCAGTTATGAATATTTCTGAAGCTACAACTCGCTTGCGAGACGGTCAAAAAGTCCGAGTAGACGGGTATCTCGGCACCGTAGAACTGCTGGAATAAACGGAAAGAAAAATGTAAAAACTTGTTTGTAGGTAGGGACACGGCAGTGCCGTGTCCCTACCGCTAGCTTCATAAACGTGGAATCTGCTGTATCTCCGAGTCCTACTTTCTTAGACTAAGAAATTCTGAACAACATAGTTCCCGACATTTCTACCCACACTCAAACCATTAACGTTAGCACTCATGAAATGAATGCCTCCGTAAAGGCGACTAATGCCAGATTCGTCGGCCGCTTCGCTGAAGTTCTCGTAGGTTCGCAAACTGTTGACTGTCCTGTCTCCTCTATCTGCAAAGCCAAAATCCGAACCAAACACAGAACTCATCACTGCATCTGCCGCACCGCTAAAGGTACTGTGGCCAGACGTGTACTCAGGGAACGGCGGAGTAGTTATCAGCGGAGTCCACAGGGGGTCGGCCGTCGTGTTCGGGTTGTTGTCCGTGTCAGCTTGGCGAATAGCTGTAACCGGCCGCCAAAAGTTGTACTGATACTTGGCATCCCAGCAACTAATAGCTGCATCGGCTTCGGCAATATTCAGCAGGGCAAACAAGCGGGCGTTATCTTCCAGGGAGTTACCTGCCAGGGCCGAGGCATCTTGGGCGATTTGGTTCCAGTGACCCGGAGGGGTAAACGTACCTGCGCCGTTGGCCCAGAATTTGGCGATGGCTGTTTGGTCGGGAGTCCGGGTGAGGCTGTCACTTTTGCCGATTTCTTTGACATAGTTAACTTCCTCTGCGTAGTTGGCGCTGTCAAGCGCGGGCGGGCTGGGCGGGCGGAACTGAGAACCGCTAGTCATGGCAAAGGGAGTAACTTCTGCCCACTGTGGCGCCAGCGCGGCGGCAAGGGCAGGGGGAGTCGGCACCCAACTACCTGGGTCGGTTTTGGGGGTGTACTGCACTACTTTCGCGATGCCATCTGTACTCCGCGAACTGATAATTTGGTCGGCAACTTGCTGTCCGAGGGCAATCCCGTCTTGTTTGGCTTTGCCGTCGGTAATTTTAGCTAAAGACGATGCGTATGCTTCGTCGAATGTGGCTGTTTGCGCTGGGTAGACGCTGACTAAGACGCGGTGGGCGGCTGCGGCGGTGGCAGCTTCTGCTGATGTGCCTGCTGGTGCATCTATGTTGACCCGGTAAGGGCTGTATTTTTTGCTGATGGAGTTAACAGCATCGTAAATGGCTGCGTGAACCATTGCCATGTTGCGGGAGGCGAGGGGAGGCGCGGTGTTGCCTGTCCGCACTGCATTCAGCATGACTCCGTTCCACTCAATGACAGGGTTTCCCGATAGCTGATTTGTGAAGTTGTTGCGGTCGATCGCGTTGCTGTTGACTCCGGTCAATACTGCTAAATATTCGCCCGTGAGTTTGTCTTGAATTAAGGTGCTGTTGCTGTTAGCGCCGATGCCTTGCTGGATGTTTAAATCTTCAAAGCTCAGGCCGTCTAGCAATCGAATTTTGTCATTGCCGTTGCCGAAGTCGGCGATGTAGTCGGCGACAGCTATAGTTTGACCGCCGCTGCCTTTAGCAATGGCAAATATATCATCGCCTGTGCCGCCGCTCACGGTATCGCTACCTGCGCCCGCGTAGATGATATCGTTGCCGGAATCGCCATTAATTAGGTCGCTGCCTTTGCCTCCCCAGAGGATGTCGTCGTCTGCACCGCCGGTGATAGTATCGTTGCCTCGATCGCCGCAGATTTTGTCTTTGCCTACATCGCCTTCGATATAGTCGTCTCCGCTGTTGGCATAAATTATGTCGTTGCCATCCAATCCGTTAAATCTGTCTGGTTGGGTGGTTCCTTCAAGATAGTCAAATTTAGGACTAGGGGTGAGGGATGCCATGTTTCTTTATTGGATATTTTGATTAAAGCACAAAGATTCGTAACGTCTGTAGATGCTTAGGTGTGTTTACCCCTGATTTAATAGTATTAAACTTTCTGGTTGATAAGTAAACGCCACAACCAAGCTTTATTTCATATTTAACGGGCTTTTTATGAAGTTTTGCGCTTTGAATGTGCGTAATAATACAGACATTAAAACTGCATTAGATACTGCAACGTTGGTGATTTTTTATAAAAAAACTGTTTTTTTTATATTTAAAGCAAGATAATTTTTACCAGCATAAAAGGCGCAGATTGTGTAACTGAGTAAGTATATATTGATTAAGCACTTCTCAAAGCTGCGATCGGGTCGAGTTTGGAGGCTTGGCGGGCGGGGACAACGCCGAAAAAGAGGCCGACTGCACCGGATACACTGACAGCAAGGGCGATCGCCACAGGCGAAATACCAGCTTGCAAGGGCGTGAAATTACCTACAAGCAAGATACCGCCGATACCTACGCAAGTACCGACTATCCCTCCGGCGGCGGATAAAATTACAGCTTCGACAATAAATTGAAATAAGATATCTTGTTGGGATGCGCCGATCGCCTTTCTAAGCCCGATTTCCTGAGTGCGTTCGCTGACAGACACCAGCATAATGTTCATAATCCCAATGCCGCCTACTAATAGGGAAATGCTGGCAACAGCAGTTAACATCAGTGTCAGAGCCCCAGAAATCGCACCCATTGTTGCCATTAAATCTTTTTGATTTCTCACTGTAAAGTCATCTTCGGTGGTAACTTTGTGCCGCAGTCTCAGCAAGTTTTCTACCTGAAATTGAGCCGCGTCCATTTGCAACTCATCTTTAATAGAAATATACATCGAGGTAACAGCTAAACCGTAGGGAGATTTCCGCCCGACAATGCGGTTTGCCATTGTGGCGATCGGCACTGCGGCCGAGTTATCGTAATTCGTACCAAAAGATGTCCCTTTGGGTGCCAATACTCCAATTACTTTGAGGCTGACATTTTGGATACGCACCTGTTCGCCCAAGGGATTTGTATTGCCAAAAAGTTTCTCCGCTAATTCTGAACCGAGAACCACAACTTGGTTACTTTGCTTAACATCTAGTTCTGTCAAAAACTGCCCTTTTGCCATTTCAAAGCTTCTGACTTCTAGAAATTCTGGAATCGTGCCAAAAATTAGAGCCGAAACATTTTTGTTGCTGTAGCGAACTATTTCGGAACTGTTAAGTTCTGCTGACACGCCTTGAACGGAGGGGACTTGAGTTGCGATCGCTTTAGCGTCAGGCAGTACGAGAGTTTGAGGCGCACTTGAGATCGTACTTCGCCTAGCGTTCGGTACTCCCGGCCTCACGATTAATACGTTTGTACCGAGGGATTGAACTTGTCCTGCTACAAATTTTTGAGCTCCTTCTCCAATGCCAATCATTGCAATTACTGAGGCGTTGCCGACAATCATCCCGATCATTGTTAAACTGCTGCGAATTTTGTTTGCTAGCAGGGTTTGGCCGGCCATTTTGACGCTTTCAATAAAATTCATACTTTGTTATGAGTTATTAGTTATGAGTTATTTTTATAACAGTCAACAGTCAACAGTCAACAGTCAACAATCAACAGTCAACAGTCAACAGTCAACCGTCAACAGTCAACCGTCAACAGTCAACCGTCAACAGTCAACCGTCAACAAACTAATTAAGCACTTCTCAATGCCACAATCGGGTCTAATTTAGCAGCTTGTTTTGCAGGTACTATGCCGAAAAATAAGCCGATACTGCCGGAAACACCGACGGCAAGTGCGATCGCCACTAGGGAAACACTAGCTTGCAGAGGAGTAAAAGCAGCGACTAAAAGCACGCCGCCGATACCGAATCCAGTACCGATCGCCCCACCTGCTGCTGACAAAATCACAGACTCGATCATAAACTGAATCAGGATATCTTGCTGAGAAGCTCCGATCGCCTTTCTCAATCCAATTTCTTTGGTACGTTCGGTAACAGAAACCAGCATGATATTCATAATCCCGATGCCGCCAACAAACAGCGAAATTGCCGCCACGAAAGCCAACATCAACGTCAAAGCACCAGTAATACTGCCCAAAGTATTCATTAAATCTTTCTGATTGCGAACAGTAAAATCATCCTCTTTAGTAATTTTATGACGCAATCTGAGCAAATTTTCTATTTGAAATTGCGCAGCTTGCATCATAGTTTCATCCTTGATGGCAACCGAAATAAATGTTACTTTTGTACCGTAGGGAGACGATCTGCCTACGATGCGATTTGCCATTGTTGTCAGCGGTAAATAAACGTTCATATCTTGATTGTCGCCAAAACTAGAACCTTTTGCCTGCATGACCCCAATCACTTGAAAAGTCGAGTTTTTGATGCGAATGTATTGACCAACTGCCTGTGTATTGCCAAATAATTGTTCTGCTGCTTCTGAACCTAAAGCTACTACATTTTCTTCTCTTTCTAAATCTAATTTGCTTAAAAAACGACCTTGACCAACATCAAAGCTTCTGACTGTCAGAAATTCTGGGGTAGTTCCCACAATCGAAGATGAGACATTTTTGTTGCGGTAGGTAACGAGTTGACTGTCATTGAGAGTTGGTGCGACTTCTTGGACAGAAGGAACTTGAGATGCGATCGCCTCTGCATCTTCCACTACTAAAGTTTGGGGCGGAATCACCGGGCGGCTTTGCGCTTCAGGACTTCCGGGAATAATAAATAGCAAGTTTGAACCCAGAGAGTTAACTTGTCCCTCGATAAATGTTTGAGCTCCTTCCCCGATACCGATCATCGAAATGACCGAAGCATTGCCGATGATAATTCCTAACATCGTCAAGGTGCTGCGAAGCTTGTTGGCCATCAAAGTTGTGACAGCCATTTTGACGCTTTCAACAATATCCATAATTCGATTTTAGATTTTAGATTTTAGATTTTAGATTAGGGAATTGGGATTATTGGTCTCAACTTAATATTTAAACCCATAATAAATCTCGCTTGTAGTCAAGTCTCGATCCCCCTAAATCCCCCTTAATAAGGGGGACTTTGAATACTCTTGTCCCCCCCTTATTAAGGGGGGTTAGGGGGGATCTCCGGCTTTGAAAACACCCTAGAGCGATCGACATCAATAATGCCCCATGCCCTATGCCCTATGCCCTATTTCTGATTCTTGATAATATCCTCCAGCTTTTTACCTTGAGGAAGTTCGGTAAAAACGCGATCGCCCGCTTTTGCACCCTCTAAAATCTGAATCTTGTTGCCAATAGTCGATCCAACCGTAACAGGCTTAAACTTCGGCTGTTGTTTCTCATCAGGAACTAGCACACCCGTTTGACCTTTATTAGTGACAATTGCCACCGTAGGGACAACTAAAGCATTGCTCAGCTTTTGACCGACAAATCTCAAATCTACATTCATCCCCGATTGCAGCGACTCTTTGCCCGTATCAATGGCAACTCGCACTTGAAATAGCGTCACATCCCGTTCCTTAACAGCTTCCGGCGCAATTAACTTAACGCGGCCTTTAAACACTTTATCTGGATAAGCATCGGCGACTATTTCAACTTCTTGACCCGGTTTAATTTGACTGATATCAGCCTCCGGGACTTTCGCCAAAACTTCCACATCTCTAGCTAAAGCGACAATCGATGTCGAAGTTGCCGAAGTAGCTTCCGATGCCGAAGTTGCGGGAGTTACAAAAGCTCCTTGGATGGCGTATCTTTGGGTAATAATTCCAGCAAAAGGAGCGCGAACTTTCGTATCTTCTAACTGCACTTCTTGAAAGCGGACTTGAGCTTGAGCTTCGGCTAATTCAGCTTGAGCTTGAGCTATTTCTTCCGGGCGAGAACCGTTTTCTTGTGCGGTCAATTGGCTTCTAGCTTCAGCAACTGCTGCTTCGGCTTTGGCGATTTCTTCTGGACGGTTGCCGTTTTCTACTTGCGCTAATTTGCTTTTAGCTTCGGCAACTTCTGCTTCGGCTTTGGCAATTTCTTCCGATCGCGTGCCGTTTTGCAATTGGTTCAATGCTTGCTGCTCGACTTGCACAGCAGCTTGCAGTTGCTGAATTTGCGACAGCCGATTTTCTTGCAGTTGTTGCAGGCGTCTTTGGGATTCTATTAATTTAGCTTGGGCAGTGCGATTTTCTTTGATAAGTTCATCGAGTTTATCTTTAGCCAGAGCACCTTCTTCCACTAGCGGGCGATTGCGTTCCACCCGTTGAGCGGTTAGTTCGGCTTGGGCTTTACTCGAGTCAATTTGCGTTTGTGCTTGGGCTATTTCTTGTTTGACACTGCCGGTTTGAGCATCTGCTAAACGAGCTTGAGCTTGGGCTAAACGAGCTCGCGCTTGGCTGACTTCTTCCACGCGGCTGCCGGCTCGCAGTCGCTGCAAGCCTGCTTGAGTTTGCTGCAAGCGAGCTCTGGCTCCTGCAACTTCTTCAACGCGGCTGCCGGCTTGGAGTTGCGCGAGACTGGCCTCGGCTTGATCTAAGCGCGCTCGGGCGCTGGCGATGTCTTCCGATCGATTCCCGGCTTCGATTTGGGCGAGTTTGGCTCGCGCGCTGGCTTCGCGGGCTTTAGCTTGAGCTAGTTGAGCTTCTACATCGCGGCTTTCCATGCGGGCAACGATTTGTCCTGCTTCGACTTTATCGCCCTGTTCTACAAACAATTCTGCTATGCGCCCCGAGCCTTTGGGGCTGAGATTCACGCGCTGTACCGGCTGCACCGTCCCGCTGGACGTGATCCGCACCGTGAGGTTTTGCGCTTCCACCGGCACTGTCATAGTGGCGATCGCATCTACTTTGGGCTGCGATCGACTTTTTGCTACATATATAGTGGTCGGTACAGCTAGCAACCCGGCTGCAACCAACCCAATCGCCCACCGCTGCGGTTTGCGCGCGGGTTTCTTTGGAGACTGCTTTTGGGCGGTTTTTTTATCTGCAATTTTGGTCTCTGCGGCCTTGGTGTCTACAGTCTGAGTATCTTCCACCTTGACCTGAGCAGTTTCCTTTTTAGGGCTAACGATCATACCGACTCACCTAATTTAATCTCAGGATTACCTTAAAGGTAAAATTTTTGCTGATGCTTGGCATCGTCTTTCAGACTCATCCGATCGGGTGAACTTAAAAAAGTTCCCCAACCAGCACCTGTAAACAATTATAGCTAATCTTTGCAACTTGTTAAATAATGTTAAGTTTTTTCAGCTAAAAGAGGTGGGTCTAAACAGAATCACTCCTGGCTGCTGGCAAATAAAAATATATTTTAGTAAATAATATCATTTTTGGGATCTAGAAGCGCGCTCCTCACCAGCGACAAAGGCGGATCGGACAGCGGGCGATCGACCGTCATTAGGTCATTGCGAACTCGCGTTAGCGATCGCAGCGGACTCTGCCAGTGCTAAGCTCATAATGGCACAATATTAAGACGCTTACTCTCATAAACCCGGCTTCTGCGAAAAATAACAGGTTTGCCCGCTAAGAATCCGCGCAGAAACCCGGTTTCCCAGGTAGCGGTGCGTAAATCCTGAATCCATATCCGCCCTGTGACCACAACAGGTTAAAATATTTTTCAAATCCGTTAAAAATGGAAAATCAAAACAATGAATCGTCCTCAAAGCGTTACAGTTTTGGCAATTTTGCAGCTAATTAGCGGCGTATTCAGCCTCCTTGACGGCTTGTTCATCTTACTTTTTGCCGGCCTTTTTGGCGGTCTCGGTGCGGCAGTCGGCGGGGCGAAAGTTGGCACTGTAATCGGCAGCTTCATTGCAATTTTTGCGGCGCTCAGTTTTATTTTAGGCCTCCTCTCCTTACTCTTAGCTTGGGGTTTGTTTCAACTCAAAAAATGGGCTTGGACAGGAACCTTAATTGTCCACATCATCGCCACCATCGCGCAAATTGTCAAAATGTTGGGTAGCGGCGGTACAGCAGTCAATTTTTTAACTTTGGGTTTTGCAGCGGCTAGCATTTACTACCTATTGCGGCCGGATGTTAAACAAGCATTTCGTGTCTGATTTCCTTTTCATTAACGGTACTGAATTCTCGGATCGAAAAAAGCATAGGAAATATCAACCGCCAGATTAATCAGTACAAAAGTTACAGCCACAAAAATTACTCCTCCTTGGACAATTGGGTAATCCCGCGTCAGAATACCAGTGTAAATCCAAGAACCAATTCCCGGCCACGAGAAAATCGTTTCAGTCAGAATAGCGCCACCTAAAAGAGTGCCGAACTGCAAACCGATAGTTGTAACGATCGGCAAAAACGCATTTTTCAAAGCGTGTTTCAAAATCACCCAATATTCCGGCAATCCTTTCGCCCTCGCAGTGCGGATGTAATCTTGAGAAAGCACTTCCAGCATCGCAGAACGAGTGATGCGAGCGATAATAGCCAGAGGAATAGTTCCTAAAGTCAAAGCTGGAAGGATTAAATGGGCGATCGCATCCCGTAAAGCAACAAAATCCCACCTCAGCAAAGAATCCAAAACATAAACACCCGTAATCGACTTAAAACCGAATCCCAAATCTACACTAATCCGCCCGCTTGGAGGCAGCCATTTCAGATAAACAGCAAACAAATAAATCAACATCAATCCCAACCAATACACCGGCAAAGATACGCCAATTAACGAACCACTCATCGCAAAATTGTCCAGCCAGCTATTTTTCCGAACAGCAGCCAAAATCCCCGCCGGAATTCCGATAATAAGTGCCACCAACATCGCCACCACAGACAATTCAAAAGTAGCAGGCCAGCGACTTCTAATTTCATCAATTATCGGGATACCGCTAATAATGCTATTTCCCAAATCAAAGCGGAGCAAACTCCATAAAAAAGCCAAATATTGCAAAGGTAAAGGCTGATTCAAACCTAATCTCGCTCTCAATATTTCCACCTGTTCGGGAGTTCCCCGTTCTCCCAAAAGCACTGTAGCTGGATCTCCCGGTATCAAATGCAAAAATATAAATACGAGCAGAGTGATTCCGAAAAGGACTGGCAAGAGTCCCAGCAAACGTTTAACAATATATTGAAACATCAGTTGATCTCATTCACCTTGCAAATTTGCCAAAATTCGATCGACCGTTTCTTCTACCGTTAGATTGGTTGAATCCAGCCAGTAGCCAAGGCGAGGAGTTTCGGTACGGAGAATGCGATCGAAGGCATAAACCATTGTTTCGTTGGCATATCCGGTTTTCGTTCTTGCTGCATCCCGTGCCGCTACAACTTCTGCCTTGGGACACAGAACGATCGCGGACAACGGCACATCGTGGAAAGTGGCAAGTACCTCAGCCAGTGCCGAACCAATGATGATGTCTTGATAAACGACCGTAAAACCAGCCTGGAGATAGTGTCGCGCTGCCATTGCTGCCAGGTGATACCGCAGTTGAAGCTGCTGATATGCCTCTGCTGACAAATTTAACGCCATTTCCGCCTGTCCGTTCACAATCATGCGACGAAAGATATCGCCGCGAAGGTGGACACTTTTGGGCAACCGTTCGGCAAGTGATTGGGCGACACTTGATTTTCCGGCAGCCATGTTCCCAGTAATCAAAATAATTTGTGGCTGATGATTTGCAGGTTGCTGATTGCTCTCCATACTGTTTGTTAAGTTAAATTCATGTAAAGTATGATAACCCCGGAGAGGTGTCTCGATCTAAACTCTCAATTTTTGCTTATTTCCTCAAAAGACTCCGACCCCAAAGGACTCGGAATCCAACCTTGAATATTCTTGCGTTTCCCTAAAAGCGGCTGCGAATGTACGATCGGCAAACGCACAGCTTCCCCATGCAAAATCTCGCTAACTTCCGCATAAATTTTCGCCCTAGTTGCTTTATCCCCACTCGCCCTCCCCCGATCCAAAAGTTCCAGAACTTTCGGATTTTTCCAATTTCCCAAATCGCCCGTGGAACCAGGCCCGAAGTGAGGATAATAAAAATTGTCTGGATCGCCGTAATCTCCAATCCAACCCATCATAAAAGCTTGAAAGCCCGGAGGTTTTAGCCGATCGGCTAAATAAGCAGACCAATCCTTTGTCAGCAATTTGACCCGAATCCCGATCGCGCTCAAATCCGCCGCAAAAGCCTCAGCAATCGGCTTCGGCGTGGGAAAATAGGGACGGCTGACGGGCATATACCACAAATCCAAATCAAAACCGTTCGGATAACCGGCTTTGGCGAGCATTGCTTTAGCTTGCTGCGGGTTAAATTCATAATCTTTAACTCGATCGGACTCTGCCCAATTCAGCGCAGGCGGGATAAATTCCGAGTCGTGTTTTCCGAGTTCTCCCCAGAAAGCTTGGACTATTGCTGGCTTGTTAATTGTTTGGGCGATCGCCCGCCTCACTTCCGGTTTTGATAAAGGTTCGTAACTGGGATTTAAGGCTAAATAACCGACATTAAAAGAAGGTCGTACAACTGTTTCTAAATTAGTATCTGCTTGAACCTCTTTCAATTGATCCGGGGTTAAATCCACAGTAAAATCAAGTTGACCCGCTCTCAATTGAGCCAATCTCGCCGCCGGATCGTCAACAAAACGAATTACCAATTGATTGGCTTTTGGCGTGCCATTTTTCCAATAATTAGGATTTTTATCCAAAACAATGCGCTCGCCCGATCGCCATTCCTTAAACACAAAAGGCCCCGTACCCACCGCCAACGACCCCGGAGTGCCGTATTTAGCACCCGCTTTTTTCACCGCCGCCGGACTCGCCATCCCGAAATAACCAGACCCAATCGCCGAGGGAAAAGCAGCAAAAGGTTGATTTAAAACAAACTTAATTGTAGACTTATCAACAACTGCCACATCTTTTACCAGGGAAGTTTTATCTCCCTTAAAGCCACCAAAAAAATCTTTCCAAATTTGATAAGTCTTGCCCGATTCTCGATAACCGTTAGGATTTTTCGCATCCCACCAGCGATCCACATTAAACTTAACAGCTTCCGCATCAAATTTTGTGCCGTCGTGAAACTTTACCCCGGAGCGCAATTTAAAAGTCCAAGTTTTGCTATCTGTAGAACTTGACCATTCAGTAGCGAGACTCGGCTCAAGTTCCACAGTTCCCGGTTTGAAATCAGTCAAGCGATTGTAAATTTGGTCAATAACAATCACCGAATTGCCATCCGTAATATTTCCCGGTTCCAGATTGACCGGCTGCCCACCCGCACCGTAGACTAAAGCTCCCGGTGGTACTGCGGCAGGAGTTGTCGGAGTTGGAGAATTATTGCTAACGGTGTTTGAGGTAGTGCTGCAATTTGAGAGAATTACAGCCATCCCAAAAACTAAACCTAATAAAACTAAACGCCAGGATTTTAACAATCTCATCTCAATAGCTCCTGTTTAATACTAAATTGTACTCATGTAATAATAAAATGGTAATTCTCCCCGGCTCTTCCCTCTGCGAACTCTGCGCTCTCTGCGGTTAATTTAATAAATTCTATCAGGACTTACGCAACTGTCACAAGCACTAGCGGCTAAGTCACAGCATCCGCCCAAAAACAAGACCCTAAACATAGTGAGGAATAGAACAGGCCAACTCCAGTTCTATCTTAACTATTTCAGAACCTATCAAGTAGCTTTTTCTCCAAAAAACTTTAGCCGTTTCAACCACTTCTGCCAGTATTCCAGCAATTGTTCGCGTTCCAACACAAATATTTCCGCATCTTCATTGGGAAGAGCCACAACAATCAAAGCATTAACAATTTTATTACCAAACAGAGTCTCACCATAGCATCGATTAATTGCCCCACCATAAGCAACTAACTGTAAAGGCTTGTCGTAGAGTTTTTCTACTCGCAGTTTAGGTTCTTCAGCAGTCGTCCACTCAATAGTGCATGGAACACCTTGATAACGGGCAACTAAATCAACTTTTCCGGCGTATCCTTCCACATAATTTGGCACAACTATCTCGACCAACTGGATATCGCTAAGTTTCTCCAGTACAGGCTGAACGCTATAACAATAGGGCTGAATTAGGCTGGAAGCAGTGGGAGATAAGCCTTGCAAATAATCCTTAACCCACTGATGCAATAGTTCTCCCCGGCGACGGCTGGTTACAGCAATGCGATTTGCTTCTGTGTTCCCTACTTTCTTGCGCCAATTAGAAAGAGCAGCTACAGACTCAAGCGGCTGTGTAGCCTTAAGTATCGTGGTAACTGCTGGTAGCAAAATTCCATTTTCATCTTGGTAGTCAAACCGTCCATTAGCCCTGGTTCTTTTCACGATCAGAATATCCCAAAAATTGCTAAATTCAATTTCGCAATTTAGCTTTGGAGATATCTCTCACGTTGAGGCTGACTTAGACTGACTTAGGAATGAAAATTTAATAACTTCACTATCTACTCAATTGTCGGAACAGCACGGTAATTCCATTTTGGCAAATATTCATCAAAAATAATTTTCATGGTCTCCTTAAATCCCTCAGCTACTTTTCGACCAGTTTTATAAACTTTATCGAGTACATTTACTACCACAGAAAGTCCAGTTTTTGTGTGGGTTTTTTCCAGAAGTTCTTTGACCAACTCAATGCTGGTAAAAATCACTCCTTGACAAGCTCTCGTTACATGAGGAAATAAGCGATGCTCAATTGGATTGTACTTGGATGTATAGGGAGGGTAATGTGCTATTCTAATTTCTATATTTAGCTCATTAACTAATTTTTGTAAGTCCGATTTAAAGATATAATGATTGGAATTATTACTACCACCTCCATCACATTTAATCAAAATTGAATGGGCTTGAGGGTAGAGAAAGATTCCGTAATTTATCCACCATGATTTAATTGCTTCACAAGCAAATTCACTCGTATCTTTACTAATACCTAGGGTTAGATACCCTCGGTTATTTTGCACATCATAAATTCCATGAGGCACTATTTTGCCATCAGCCAAACTGAAAAAGTCATGGTCAAGTGTGGTAACGGTTTCGGTAGTATACAAAGTTCCTGAGCGATATAAATTTCCAATAAATTCCTTTTTTTTGGTATCCATACGGTCGGATAGGATTTCCCTGTAATTCATACTCTTCAGTAATTTTGGCAAGATTTTTAAATTGTTCGTTACGATTCTTTGTTATTCCTGTTGTTTGTTTTTTTTGAGCTTGACGTTTTACATATCCGTGCTTTTTTAATAATTTTTGAACAACCGTTACGCTGACTGTTATGCCATGAACTTTCAGACCTTCAACTATTTCTTGTTGAGTGAGATTAGTCCATTTAATTTTCTCATCCATTGGGCTGCCTGCTGTATACATTTTTAAGACTTCTAAAAAAGTTTCATTCAAACCAGGTATGAGAGACTCGCTAGTTTTTCTTCCTCCTCCTTTTCGACGAATTCTGTGTTGATTAAAAGTAGTGTCTGATTCACTTTTTAATTCTTTAATGCCTTTGGCTATTGTATTTCTGTCTGCTGCCAAAATTCGGGATATGTAACTAATTCCACCATCCCCAATTTTTAGGGCTTCTATTGCTGCATATCTTCGTCGATCTTTTTCGGACAAAGATTGATAAAGTTTCCGCATCTGAGCAGTAATTTCAGAGGAGTAATACATAAATTTACCAACAAGAAAATGACTGAGACCAACCCACCAATTATTAGCAAAAGAAACAAGGTGAACATCGACTAAGTAGAACTTTTGACCATAAAAATGAAATGTCAAGTACATTGATATTCACTCATTTGTTTATTCTACCTTGCTTGTGTTATTAAATTTTCATTCCTTAGGCTGACATATATACAATCTTCAGTTTCAGCCTGCTATTGAATAGCATTTTTGCTCCACAATAAGTAATATAAGAGCAGCCCTAACTGTGATTGAAGGCTAGATAGAAGATACTGAGTTCGTGGTCAGGTAATAGAGAGGTTAGTCAATGTCAATGCCGCGTGACTTTTTAATTGAGATGGCTCGTAAGTATGCGCTTTCGCCAGAGCAAAAGGATGCTTTTGTAATCTGGTTTAGCAGTAACAAGACAGAGTTAGATATAGCAACTGAACTCCATATCAGCAACAGTGCGTTTACCAATCGCATGAGCCACGTTTACAAAAAGTTCAGTATCAACGGTAAAGGCTCAGGTAAATATGGTCGCTTGCTCAATTTTCTGACTGCTGAATATCGTAAATGCAAGGCTTCGGACTCTCCAACTTCTAACCTGTCAGAGGATGAGTTAAATGACTTGGTGCAAGAGGTGCGCCAGAATTGTCGCGAGATGATTCATGACCAGTGCGGTACAATGCGATCGCTCACCATGTCGCAACCCATTGACGTAAGTGACCTCTACACCAACGTCAATATTCTGGAAAAAATTACCAGTCATCGGCGGCGCGAAATTGATGAACTTCGACAAGACTTTGACCCGAAAAACTTCGATCGCTTTGGACTTGGCCAAGTAACTGAGACAATACCAGGACTAGAAGCGGTTGAGAAATACTCAAAATTGATGGTGCTGGGTAAGCCAGGATCAGGAAAAACCACATTTGTGAAGCATTTAGCAATCCAGTGCGATCGAGGTAAATTTCAATCTGATCGCCTTCCTATTTTTATCACGCTCAAGCAGTTTGCAGAAACAGAAGGAAAACCTAGCTTACTGGAATACATCACCCAGATACTTTCTGATTGTGATGTCTCGGATGAACAAATAGCTGTTCTTCTATTGAAGCACGGTAAAACAATGGTTTTACTGGATGGTTTGGATGAAGTAAAAGATGAATATAACAACCGTGTCATCAAGCAAGTTCGCGATTTTTCTGACAAGTTTCGCACCAATCGGTTAGTAATAACTTGCCGGCTTGCAGCAAAAGATTATACTTTTGAGAAGTTTACAGAGGTTGAAGTCGCAGATTTTGATGACGAGCAGATTGATACCTTTGCCCGAAAATGGTTTCAAGCTAAGGAATCAGCGAAAGCAGAGGAATTTATTCAACAGCTTAGGAAAAACAACCGGATTCGAGAACTGGCAACAAATCCGTTACTGCTAACGCTGTTATGTTTGGTGTTTGAAGAATCAGCCAAATTTCCCGGCTTACGTTCAGAACTTTATGAAGAAGGAGTAGATATCCTGCTGAAACGATGGGATGAAACGCGAAACATAGAGCGAGACCAGATTTATAAAAATTTATCATTGCAGCACAAGAAAGATTTACTCAGTCAAATTGCCCTAACTACCTTTGAGCGGGGAGACTATTTCTTTAAACAGAAACAGCTAGAACAGTACATTTCTGATTACATCCGCAATCGGCCCGATGCTCAAAACGACCCGGAGGCGTTGCAACTGGATAGTGAGACGGTTTTGAAGTCCATTGAGGCGCAACATGGATTATTGGTGGAACGGGCGCAGAAAATCTACTCTTTTTCTCATTTGACATTTCAAGAGTATTTCACAGCGAAAAAGTTTGTTAAGCGTGCAGATTGGCAAAAATTGGTCAGCCATATTACTGAGTACCGATGGCGCGAAGTATTTTTCCTTGCTGCAAATTTGTTGCACCCTGCTGATGACCTAATGCTGTTAATCAAACACAAGATTGACAAACTTGTAGCTACAGATAATAAAGTCCAAGCACTCCTAAGTTCACTCTACCATAAATCTATTTCAATTAACCTTGGTCACAAATCTGCAACTATTCGAGGCTTTTACCTTGATATTATTTTTAATTTTCATGAATTGGCAAGTCAGTTCCTTAATTCTTATCCCAAGGAAGACTTCTTATTTAGCATTGTTAGTATGGATAATATAGCAGGGTAAGCTCATCTAATTTGGTATAAATTGTACTTGACAAAAAACCGCCAATAGACTTTCTATCTGTGAACAGA